>NZ_VOZT01000120.1:0-2262 GCF_013419625.1 Acinetobacter sp. YH12070
TACTTCATGTACAACCATCATTTTAAAGGCGAAGCTATAATCACGTTGTGTGCGTTTAACTCGTTGTTCTTGTGCATGTTCCATAAAATAAGTCTCTTAAGGTGTAAACTTATTTCAGGACGGGACACTTAGCTCCCCAAAAAAAGCCTCTACGAATAGAGGCTTTTTTATGCTGAAATTTTTGAGGTCAAATGTATCTTTGCAGGCTGTCGCGTATTAATTCTGCTATATGTGTTGGTAGAGCTGAGTTAAAAACAAGTTAATTAGATCGATATTGTTGCTATTAAACGGGTAAATTTCTTCATTTATCATGTTATTTACTGTTATTATTTGTATGCTTTTTATATAAATATCAGAGGGATGATATGTCTAATAAAATTTTATTAATAGCTGCATTGGGGTGTATGTCTTTAACAGCTTGTTCAACAACAGAGACTTCTAGAACTATACAAGCGCCGCAAGTCACAGCAGCAACCGCAGCGGTTCAATATACTGGTGTAAAAACACCTGTTTCGATTGGTAAATTTGACAATCGCTCAAGCTATATGCGTGGTATTTTTTCGGATAATGTTGATCGTTTAGGTGGTCAAGCAAAAACAATTTTAGAAACGCATCTTCAGCAGTCTGGATATTTCTCTGTACTTAACCGCGATAATTTATCTGAATTACAGCAGGAATCTGGATTCAGTAAATCTGCGCAGTCGATTAAAGGTGCGCGTTTTGTATTAACTGGTGATGTGTCTGAGTTTGGTCGTAAAGAAGTGGGTGATCACCAGCTTTTTGGTGTACTAGGTCGTGGTAAAACTCAAATTGCTTATGCAAAAGTTAATCTAAACATTGTAGATGTAAAAACGGCTGAGATTGTACACTCTGTACAAGGTGCTGGTGAGTACGCACTCAGCGAACGAGAAGTACTTGGCTTTGGCTCTACTGCATCTTACGATTCAACATTAAATGGTAAAGTTTTAGATTTAGCTGTACGTGAAGCAGTGAATAATCTTGTGCTTGATTTACAGACTGGCAAGTGGTCTAACAAGTAATAGGATGTTGCTGTGAGACATATTTTTTTATTGATGAGCGGTCTTATTTCGCTAAGTTTGGTTGGGTGCGCAACTGCGCCAAAGTCATTGTACAGCTGGGGTGAATTTCCACAGCAAACTTATTTATCTTTAAGTTTGCCTGAGAAAGCGATGCCACAAGATCAAGTATTAAAACTTGAAAAAGACGTTGAAAAAGCTAAGGCGAAAAACTTAGCTGTTCCGCCTGGACTGTATGCACATTTGGGACTGCAATACCTAAATATGAATGATGCACCGCGTGCGATTCAATATTTTGAGCTTGAGCGTCAGGTCTATCCTGAGTCGACTGTATTAATGGATCGTTTATTGAAAAAAATGACGGGTCAAACTTCAGCAGGAGCAAAAAAATGAAGCATTTAAAAACTTTATTTACAGTTACTGCCGTTGTTGGCTTATTAACGGGTTGTGCAACTGCACCTAAAAATACACGTGATTTAAGTACCTATACTGCAAATATGCCAAAATCTATTTTGGTGATGCCACCTGTGAATGAATCACCTGATACTCGTGCAACCAATAGTTACTGGTCGACTGTGACGGTGCCAGTAGCTGAAGCTGGCTATTACGTTTTTCCAATCAGTGTTGTTGACACCATGTTTAAAGAAAATGGTGTTTATAACGGCGCAGATGCACAAACGATTAGCCCTAAAAAGCTTCAAGAAATCTTTGGTGCTGATGCTGCGCTTTATGTCAAAGTGAAGGAATACGGTTCTAAGTATCAAGTTATTCAAACTGTTGCAACGGTTGCTGTTGAAGCGAAGTTAGTTGATCTAAAAACAGGTGAGTTACTTTGGGAAGGAACTGAAAAGCAAGTGCTGTCTAACAGCAACAATAATGCTGGTTTAGTCGGTATGCTAGTGGGTGCTTTAGTTGACCAAATCTCGAATCATTTAAGCGATAAAGCTTATGTGTTGTCTGGGACAGTTAGTCATTTACTTTATTCACCTCGTTTAAGTGAGCAGAAGGGCTTGTTGTATGGGCCTCGTTCGCCAAACTTTGCGCAGAATGGATTAAGTCCGCAGAAATAATAAAAAGCCCCTCTAGTTAGGGGCTTTTTAAGTTGACAAAAATAACTAATCATGCGAAAAAGTTTTTTTAGTTAACAGATGTTCACACATGCCTCGAATTGTTTCTGTACCACTTAGTTTAGAACAGCGAGAACGACTCATTTTTCTGGCCAAGC
>NZ_VOZT01000121.1:0-2255 GCF_013419625.1 Acinetobacter sp. YH12070
GCTGGCGACAATAGCAAGAGTGAACCACCTGATCCCTTCCCGAACTCAGAAGTGAAACCTCTTAGCGCTGATGGTAGTGTGGGGTTACCCATGTGAGAGTAAGTCATCGCCAGCTCATTATTCGAAAACACCCCCTTCAAAGCGAAGGGGGTGTTTTTTTATGTGCGAAGAAAAAGGGAAAGGAAAAAGATAGAGGGGGGATACGGAAATTAAGCGTTGGATATCCAACGCTATAAGTTTATATAGAATGATAAAATTATATTAACTGACGTCGTGCATGCTTTAATGCTGTTCTTAAACCCTCTTCTAGTGTTGGATGGTAGAACGGTTTATCTAAAATATCCTCAAGTGTGAGTTCTTCATCAATCATCCAAGCCAATAAGTGCGCCATGTGCTCAGCAGCATCCACAAATAATTCAGCACCTAATAACTTTTGACTTTTATTATTAATATAAACTTCAATCGCACCTTTATTTTTTCCCAGCACCAAAGCGCGACCTTGTTTTTCATAAGAAACAAAGCCTGTCGTAAATGCAATATTTTGCTCTTTCAGTTGTTTATAGTTTTGTCCTACAGATGCCATTTCAGGTGAGCTAAACACAATGCCCATGGGTGTTAATGTTTTTATATTTTCAATGTTTGGAAAGCTTAAACAATTATGCACGGCTGCACGCCCTTCATGTGCTGCTTCATGTTGAATGGGAGTATTCGTGTGTGCATCACCCACAATAAAAATAGCATGCTGTCCGAGTTGTTTGGTATGAGGATCAATTGGGAGTTGTTTGATGTTGTTGAAACTTGTATCAATATTTTCAAGATGAAGCTGATCTAAATAGCTGCGTCTACCCGTAGCAACCAATACATAATCGGCAGTTAAGCTTTGTATTTGTCCATTTTCTTGATATTCAATTTTCACGCCTTGTTCTGTTTTTTGTAGTTGTGTAGGCAAGGTTTCAAATTTGATATTCAATTCTCGACTGAGTGTATCTTGTGCAATGGTTTGTAGTTCTGGGCTGCGGAGTGAACCAACTTTACGACTACGGGCAAAAATAGTGGTATCTACCCCTAAGCGTTGCATAGCTTGAGCCAATTCGATTGCAATTACACCACTGCCAATGACGGCCAAAGATTGGGGTAAGTTCTCTAATTCAAAGATTTGATCTGATGTGATTAAGCGTTCGCCTAATTTTTCTTTCCATGCTTGCTCATAAGCAGGAGTAGAACCGACTGCAATAATAAAAGCTTTTGCCTGATATTGCTGTCCATTCACTTGAATTGTATGGGCATCTATAAAAGTCGCAAAGCCCGAAACTTTATGGGATGCTTCCCAACGATCTACATCTTTTTGTGTGGCACGGGTAAAACGATCACGTAATTGGCGTACGTGCGTCATGATTTGGGATGTATCAATTTTTGCATCTACCGTGAGTGCAACTTCTTGTGCATGTTGTATGTCGTGCATGCGATTGGCACTAGAGATGAGAACTTTGCTGGGCATACAACCAACGCGGGCACAGGTGGTGTCCCATGGACCGTGATTGATGATGAGTAGGTTTTGGGTGTATTTAATCGCTTCTTTATAGGCGCTAATGCCTGCGGTGCCTGCACCAATAATAATGAGGTCGTACATTTGTGAGCTACTTCATGTAATAAATAAATTTAGGCTAACACAAGCAAAACATTTATCATGCTTTTATTTACATAAAGCAGTAACTATGGTTACATATCTGACAATATTAA
Organism: Acinetobacter sp. YH12070; assembly: GCF_013419625.1. Taxonomy (NCBI): domain Bacteria; kingdom Pseudomonadati; phylum Pseudomonadota; class Gammaproteobacteria; order Moraxellales; family Moraxellaceae; genus Acinetobacter; species Acinetobacter sp. YH12070. The sequence continues at coordinate 1,741 of NZ_VOZT01000121.1, forward strand.
TTATATGTTTGATTAACTCATAGTTTTAGAGGGATTTGGGGAATAACTCAATGAAAAAGAAAGAAATTAGTTTGAAATTTTCGGCTATGGCTTTAGCGGTTTTATTGGCTGGCTGTGGCGGCGGTGGCAGTGATGGTTATTATAATACGGGTCCAAAACCTGGAACTGATGATCCTGTCAACGGCATTCTAAAATTGACCCCTTTTACCTTTCAAATGGCAAAGTAAAATTGACCCCTTTGATCTCGTATTAAGTTTCAACCTGGGGCTGAATCCCAATTCTTTTTTTATCCTTCAAACGATAACTCTCACCCGATATTTGTACCACATGACAGTGATGCAATAACCGATCTAACATCGCAGCGGTCAACGTGACATCATCTGCAAATGACTTAGACCATTGGCTAAAGGGTAAGTTACTCGTCAATATCGTACTGCCTTTTTCATAACGCTTGGCAATCACGTTAAAGAACAGATTCGCTTCTTCACGTCCAAACGGTAAATAACCAATTTCAT
>NZ_VOZT01000012.1:0-78325 GCF_013419625.1 Acinetobacter sp. YH12070
AGGCTGTTTTAGAAGCAGGAATATCAATGCAAAAGCACTGAATAATTTTTTTAATCTTATAGTGACTTAATTTACTGTTTTCTATCATGATTCTAGACTAACATATCTATTCTGCTAGTCTAGAGCCATGTTAATTGTATTTTTATCATCACATATATCGATTTTTATCGTTTAAATCCAAACAAAACCTACCAAAGTTATCGGCCAATTTGTATCAAAAATTATTAATGTAAATTTGTGATACATTTCTCAATAAAACACAACATTACACTACAAGAAACTCCATGTATTTCTAAATCTGCTTTCCTATAATAGCAATCAAGGAGATGGAAACATCTTCCATAATAGCGATAAGTAACCCCGATTTTCCTTCCCAGATTTCCCCCAAAATCTGGGAATTTTTTTATCCAAAATTTGCGCCAACGTCTCACATTTAACGTCAAGCTCTAATCAAATGAAGCGCTGTTCAAACTAGTCAAACCCTCAATTTTTTTAAAAGCTCGGCAATAAAAAAGCCCCGATAACGGAGCTTTTCATAACTTACTTTTAAATCAAGGTTGTTTTAAATACGGCCATGCGGCTTTCAAATATATAAACATCGACCATAACGTTAAAACAACAGCTGTATAGAGCAATCCATAGGCCAACATTTCTAGGGGCTGCCAATTCAGCAAGAACACTGAAATCGCAATCATCTGAAATGCTGTTTTATATTTACCAACGGTTGAAACCGCAACACTGGTACGTGCGCCTAATTCAGCCATCCACTCACGTAGCGCAGACACCGTGATTTCACGTGAAATAATCACAATCGCTGCAAAGGCCATCGAAATGGTTGGTTGCCATTGCACCAAGACGATCAAGGCTGTTGCGACCATCAGTTTATCTGCAACAGGATCGAGAAAACGTCCAAATGCTGAAGTCTGATTTAAACTTCTCGCAAGATAGCCATCAAACCAGTCAGTGACAGCTGCGATCACAAAAATAGCGGTCAGCAATATATGACGTGACATGCTGGCAGCATGTTCACCCACGCCCATTGCAGGTGGCCAATACGCCACCAACAAAAACACAGGAATTAAAGCAATTCGTGCCAATGTTAAAATATTAGGAATATTCAGGATTCGACCTGTTGTCATAGACACCCCAGTTTTCCCCTCATGCACGATGAAAATGCAGAATAATTTGAGGATTTATCCATCGTTAGTTGCACTCACTTTATACGAAATGCCCCGCAGTGTCACTAGGCAAACACCGTAACAGTCTGTCGCGCAATCGCAATCAACTGGTCATTTTCATCCCATAAATGCGCATATTCCGTGGCGTAGCCATCCGCTGCATAGTCGGTAAATACTTTATATTTAAACCAATTATGCAAGCTTGATTGCAAAGGATGCACATAGGTTAATGTCCACGTTAAAGAACTCGCAGGTGCCATGGTTTTGTACATAGGCAGCACGCCGGGCGGCCACATATCCATCGAGACCAGTAAATCAGCGACGGTCATCTTACGGTTATCATGGCGTTCTGGATTAAAACGCATCCAACCACTAAAGTCAGGCTTTTTGCTTGCAGTACACGGATACTGCCCATCTACCCAGGCCAAATCCATTTGCTGAAAACACTGTGGTGCAAGTGGATGATGTTCGGCGATCTTTAAACTGCTCACTTCAGGGAAATCGGGTGCTTGACGTTCCTGATTGACGGCAATAGTTGATTCACGTGGAACACCAAAACTCGCCAATAAAATGCTTTGTACTGCATCATCTTGCCAAAGTCGAACTTCGATGGTGGTGACGGATTTGCCCTGTCTTAAAATTTCAGTACTTAAACGCATGGGCGCCAATTGTACTGGCCCAACAAAGGTCACATTACAACTGAGTAAACGTCGCTGCGGATCGGCAATGGTAGCAACGGCTTTGTGCATCATCATGCCTGCCACTAAGCCGCCATAGATCGTTCGTCCTTGCAACCATCCTTCTGGAATCTCAACCCATTCATTGTGTTCAATATGTTGATACAACTGTGCGAGTGACATCATCATCCCTGATCATATTTTTGATTTTTATATCATTGTATAAAAATCAAATGATGTGAATGATCAGTGACTCATGCGTCAATGAGCATTTTGGCAAATTCAGGATTGACCCGTCATCGATTGGGCTTAGTTCGTTCTATTCATGCAGGATTTTATAAATGGTGCGCGCCATCACATCGCCTAAGCCAGGAACCAGTTTTAAATCATTTTCAGAAGCTTTTAACACCCCTTGAATGCCACCAAAATGGGTCAGAAGATCCCGACGACGTTTTGGCCCTAAGCCCGGAATCACCTCAAGTACCGATGAGCCGCGCTTTTTATCTCTTTTCGCTCGGTGTTTGGTAATGGCAAATCGGTGGGCTTCATCACGAACCTGTTGAATCAAATGCAGGGCTTTATGGTCTTCGGGCAATTGGATTTTTTCACCATCAGTAAAGTGTAAAGTTTCCAGACCCGGTTTACGCCCCTCACCTTTGGACACCCCGACCATAAAGGCATCAAGCTCGAGCTCCTGCATGACTTCCATCGCCATGTGTAATTGACCTTTGCCTCCGTCAATTAATAGCAAATCGGGCAACATATGCTTTTTATAGCGGCGGGTCAGTGCTTGACGCATGGCAGCATAATCATCGCCTTCGGTAATGTCATTGATGGAAAATTGGCGATAGTCGCGCTTTCTTGCACCGCCAGCATCAAAGACCACACAAGACGCGATAGTTGCCTCCCCCATAGTGTGAGAAATATCAAAACACTCAATACTGTCAATTGGTCGCCCTACCACTTGTTCTAACTGATGAAAACGTTCATTCAATTCAAAATGATCAGCCAGTTTACCTTTAATCGCATGCTGCACATTCATTTGTGCAAGCTCTTGCCATTCGGCACGAGTTTCTCGCACTTTATGTTTGATTTGAATTTTTTTATCAAAGTGCTGATGTAGTGCATCTTCCATGTCTTTGCGATCTGGAATATCGACATTGATGATGAGTTCAGTTGGAATCTCATCTGCAACTTGAAAGTAGAAATTGGCAATGAAGTCCGAGAGCATTTGACCTAGATCATCACCCTGCATATCAGGGAAATAACTCTTTCCGCCGAGCATTTTGCCATTGCGCACATGCATGATTTGCACACAGGTCACACCGGCTTGATAAGCAATGGCAATGATATCTGCCTCGCCTTTGACTTTATAAATCGCTTGCTGAGTTTGCACATCACGCAGCAGCGCCATACGATCACGATAAAACACCGCCTTTTCAAACTCGAGTGCTTCGGCCGCAGCTTCCATTTTCCCAATCAGCTCTTGATTGAGCTCTTTGGTGTCGCCTTGTAAAAACCGAATCGAGTTATTGACATCTTCTTTATAATCTTCGGGTGAGATCAACCCCACACAAGGCGCGGAACAACGTTTAATTTGGTATTGCAGGCATGGTCGTTTGCGCTGTGAAAAATAGCTATTTTCACACTGACGCACATTAAACAGTTTTTGCAGCACCACCAAAGTATCACGCGCGTTATAAGCACTCGGATAAGGCCCGAAAAACTTACCGGCCTGATGCTTCGCTTTGCCTCGCCCTGCGGCAATTCGTGGATAGGGTTTATCGGCTGAAATAAAAATATAGACATAAGATTTGTCGTCTCGCAGCATGATGTTATACGGCGGACGATGGAGCTTAATCAGGTTTTGTTCGAGCAATAAGGCTTCTGTTTCAGAACGCACCACCAAGCTTTCAATGTCATAAATACGGGCGACCAAGGCTTGCGTCTTGGGATGCTCAATGGTTTTGACAAAATAACTCGACACACGATTTTTTAAATTCTTTGCTTTACCCACATACAGCAACTCACCGTCTTTACCCAACATGCGGTAAACACCGGGTAAAGTCGTCATATTGGCAAGAATTTTTTCAATGTGTTCTCGTGCATTTTCGTTCACTTTTGCCTTGTTCCGTCTTCGATATTGCTCTTTGACATGATGTGATGCTTTTGCCTGCATTTTCAAGCAATCCAACAAATTTTTTGTTGCTCATAACAATGATCTGATTGCTAAAAGCTATTAATGCAAAATTCTAAATTTGCTATGCTCAAAACATCCCGCTTTAGGAACATGATGCATGACGAATGCCAATCCCGCCATCCATGTCGTACACCCGACAACTTCGACGCATAGCACTGCTGAAAAAAACTGTTTGATGGGTAAGCCGCGTTTTCATTTTGAACCGCATGACGTTATGCAACGCTTAAAGCAACGGATCATTGGACAAGAAGCAGCATTAGACGAAATTGAAAAAATGCTGCATGTGGTCAAGGCTGATTTTTCCAGTCCAGAACGACCACTCTGTGTAACCTTAATGCTTGGACCGACAGGTGTTGGTAAAACCGAAACTGTGCGTTTAATCAGTGAAGTGATTTATGGCCGACCTGATGCCTTTTGCCGTATTGATATGAACACGCTCGCACAGGAACATTATGCGGCTGCCATTACTGGTGCACCTCCGGGCTATGTCGGCTCTAAAGAAGGCCATAGTTTATTTGATGAAGTTGCCATTGCAGGCAGTCATACCCGACCGGGTATCGTGCTTTTTGATGAACTGGAAAAAGCGTCAACCGAAGTTCTTCGCGGCTTAATGAATGTGCTTGATAGCGGAAAGTTAACCTTAACCTCTGGTACAAAAACCATCGACTTTCGTAATTGTATGATCTTTATGACCAGCAATGTCGGTGCACAAGCGGCACAGCAATATCTAGATAAGTTAAATTTTTTACCCGAAAAAATACAGAAGGTTTGTCTCAAACGCGTGCCGGTCAGCAGCATTATTGAAAAAGTCATGCAACGTAAATTCGACCCTGAATTTATTAACCGTATTGACCGTGTACTGCAATATCAACCCGTTCAAGATGATGCCTTGCCCCGTTTGGTTGAGATTGAACTGGAAAAACTTAATCTGCGTCTACAACATCAAAAACGTAGTGTGTATCTAACCGCTACGGCCAAAGCATATTTCTACCAAAACCATGACATTCGCTATGGTGCGCGTCATTTGGCGCGAAAAATACGAGTAGAACTTGAGCCAATTTTGGCGATGTATTTTTTACAGTATCCTGAACAAACTCAATTACACTTAGATGCACAACACGACAAGTTGGTGATCACCGACGAACTTAATTCATAAAAAAGCACGTGATCGCGTGCTTTCTATTGATTTTAAGCAACCAAATTGATAATCAACTTAAGTTGATGCCCAATGCCTGCGCAAAAGCTTGCTGGTCTTTGGGTGAAACCATGACAAATTTGGCTTTCCCCTCCTGCACATATTCGATTTTTAAACGTTTAATCGAAAGCGCAGGTGCCGCAGACAAATCCTGACTTGCACTGATGCGTTGGATATCCTGCAAAGGAATCTGCCAACGTAGAAACATGCTACGGATGTTTAATTCTGTAGCGGAAATTTGATAACGTGTATTGAATATTGGCCACCACAGCAGTAATACCGTTAAAATATACACCGCGGTATGAAGAGGATATTGTTGCATCGTGCCTTTGGCTTGCATGGTGAGTAATAATTGAATGAGTAAACCGCTCATACAAACAATAAACGCCACCACCCACCAATCTTTTTTTGAACGAAAAACTTGCATCTTATCCCCCATCAACTGCTTTTATTCTATACAAGATTTTGAAGGATGCATCTGCTATTTCAGCTTTTATTTTTGCAGGAAATAAGCATACTTATCACATTATTTTCAAGAATATGGAGAACCATTTCGCTCAAGTTTCGCTATTCATCTATTGTTATTTTTGGCGTTCTTTACGCTCGAATCACGCTTCTTTCGACATAGGTTGATCCAAGAAGTTTCTGTTCTTTTTCTCTTGATACATTTTAGCATCGGCTTGTTGTACCAAGCTCATGGCATCTACATAGCCTTGCTGATGATCTGTTTGACACAGCCCAATACTTAAACTTAAGCCGGCTTCCATTTCCGCCACCGCTTCTAATAAACGTGGGATAAAACTCCCTTCCACATGCTTTTCGCTGCAACCGGGCAAGACCAAACAAAATTCGTCTCCGCCATAACGGAAGCAATGATCATCTAAACGTGCAACCGACTTTATGGCCGCAGCAACCATTTGTAGTACCTGATCTCCACGTGGATGACCTTGTTCATCATTGATCTTTTTAAAATCATTGATATCAATAAACACTACTGTCACAGGTTCATGATTACGCTGTGCGGTATATAAAATACTGGTCAATAAGGTCGATAAATGCCGGACATTTAAGAGTCCAGTTAATGGATCGCGCTGTGAAAGTTCTTCCATTTCTTGTGCACGAAACTCTAGCGCATGCGCATACTGTTCCATTTTTTCACGGGAGATCTTCACCTCATTAATCAAACTCCATACATAGGTTTCCACCACCAATGTAGTATCGAACATAAAGAGCTTTTCCAACGTGTTAATAATCCGCTGATATTGTTCCGTATCATTAAAGGTACGCTGAATTAAGCGAAACAACATGGTCTTTAGGGTATGTACCGCAGAGAGATACAACTTAGGCTCTACACCAATGCGCTTATGAACCAAACCAATCCGTAAACGGTTATTCACATACGCGCTGTCATAGCGCCCGGAAAATAAATCCAATAAATATTGATGCTGCGCGCGTTGCAAACGCTTCAAGGTATCAAGATCACCAATCAAAGTGGCAATTTCTGGAATTGAGGTCTGATTTTCATAAAATTCATCAACCATACTGTCGAGTATCGGCGCCACAATCCCACCAATCGAAGCCAATTCCGCCAGCTCTAAATCAGTCAAGCCAAGCAACTGTTTACGTCGTTCTATATCTTGCATCGAAATATGCATTTGATGCATCAATGTTTGGTTGGTTGCTTTCATGAATCGGATCCCCTTCCCGCCAAATCCTTCCCTTCAGGCGTTTACACAGGGTTTCTATGCAGTAGGTCTGCAATGTTTCCACCGTTTTCACCTTTGGGTTTTGGCTATCATTGATGATGACGCTTTTCTTTCAGCTCAACGGTTTTGCATGGGCTTAAGTTCGGACGTCAACATCATATTCCTCGTCTATTGGCTCACTTTTTCTGGCTTATTCTGGTTCTAGCTTATTCTGGCTAACACTATTTCTGCTTTTGGCTGATTTGCTCTGCATAATTATTTTTATTCTGCTTGCACGATAACTGATATTTTGCTGACTGTCAGCATAAAAAAACGCCCCTAAGGGCGCATTTTTTCAATATTTATTCTACTTTTAAAATAAATATGGGCGTACAAAAATCAGGAAGAACAGCCCCAACATTAGGAACCACTTTAAAAAGTAATACAGTGAGCGATTGGTTTTTTTCAAGGCTTTGGCTTTTATACGAATTTGATAGACATAGCCAAATACTTTATTTAAACCACCCGTTTTATCACCGCTTTCATTCGGTGAACTCGCAGCAGTCATGACATTTTTACCAAACCAATGGTTAAAAGCTTCCATCCACTTTGACTTTAATGGCCGTTCAACGTCTGCAAAGAAAATAATCCGGTTCTGATCCGTTTTATTTTCAGCATAGTGAATATAAGTTTCATCAAACACCACACTCTCCCCGTCACGCCATGAGTACCGCTGACCATCGACATCAATAAAACAACGGTCGTCATTCGGCGTCAGTAAGCCCAAGTGATAACGCAATGAACCGGCATAGGGATCACGATGTCGGACTAAACGACTGTCAGGCGCCAACTCAGTAAACATCGCGGCTTTAATCGTGGGTAGATTTTTTAACAAGGCCGTAGTTTTTGGGCAAAGTTCAGCAGCCGAAGGATGGGCTGAGTCATACCATTTTAAATAAAAGCGTTTCCAACCTGTTTTAAAGAACGAGTTAAATCCAAGGTCATCATAAGTACTCGATGCTTTGATGCCACCTTTTTCATATAAGGCCTTGGCTTCATCACGAATCATTTCCCAGTTTTCATCTAAGACTTTTAAATCTTTAAAATGCTGCGTGTCGATATAGGGTTGGCTCGGCACTTTTGAAAACATGTACATGAGAAAATTGATCGGTGCGAGCAATGTCGAATGATCAAAAAACTGACGATAAAATGAATGACGGACTTTACCGCGTTGCTGGATATAAAACGCAGAAATGACAAAGACCGCCAGGATAATCCACTTAATCATATGAGGACCTGGTGCTAATAAGCATTGTGCTTAATGAAAAATTAACTTTTTTGAGAACGCGGCGAGTATAGCATAGTGCTCAGTGATGCCTAAATAAGCAGCATAGAACACTGTGTCTCAGCAAAGATGGATGACAATGTTAAAAGTGAATTGACCATTCTGCCGAAAAATACACTTGCTTTTTTCTTGAATTTTTCTTTCGCATCTCAATCTATAGCTTACATTTATAAAAAAATGTGAACTGAAACATAAGCTTCAACATATTTAATTAGAGCGATAGCGTTTAAAGGCAGATCCGAAGGCTATTTCCAAAAGAAATTTTGATGACCCTAGCGTCACGGCTTGATACAACTTGTTATGTTCTTTTTAGATATAGTTATCGTAAGATTAGCGAGGCATAAAGTGTACGCAGGAACCGCGTACTCGCTTCACAACATCAACTTAGAAGTCCTCCAAAATAAAGGAGATCAGGCATGATCCACGCTGGCAATGCCATTACCGTCCAAATGCTTTCGGACGGAATTGCAGAATTCCGCTTTGACTTACAAGGTGAGTCGGTCAACAAATTTAACCGCGCAACAATTGAAGATTTTAAAGCTGCAATTGACGCTGTTAAAGCAAACGGTGACATCAAAGGTTTAATCGTTACTTCAGGTAAATCTACATTTATCGTGGGTGCAGATATCACTGAATTCGGTGACAACTTCGCTCAAGGCGAACAAGCGATTGTGGATTGGGCATTGCCTGTTCACGACATCTTCAATGCGTTTGAAGATCTAAACGTTCCTAAAGTTGCTGCAATCAATGGTATGGCATTGGGCGGCGGTTTTGAAATGTGCTTAGTGTGTGACTATCGTGTGATGTCAGATGCTGCACAAGTTGGCCTTCCAGAAATCAAACTGGGTATCTACCCTGGTTTTGGTGGTACGGTTCGTTTAAGCCGCGTGATTGGTATCGACAATGCGGTTGAATGGATGGCAATGGCTGCACCGAAAAAGCCAGCTGCTGCGCTCAAAGACGGTGCTGTTGATGCGGTTGTTGCTGCAGACAAACTACAAGACGCTGCAATTGACCTTGTAAAACAAGCAATTGCTGGCCGTGTAGACTGGAAAGCAAAGCGCCAAGAAAAATTAGATCCTGTTAAATTGAACATGCTTGAACAAATGATGGCATTCAATACAGCAAAAGGTGCAGTGCTTGCAAAAGCAAATCCTGCTCAATACCCAGCGCCAAAACTTCTTCTAGACTCATTACAAGCAGGTGCAAGCCTTCCACGTGATGAAGCATTGAAAATCGAAGCGCAAGGTTTTGCTAAAGCGGCTGTAACTCCACAAGCAGGTGCGTTAATTGGTTTATTCCTTAACGACCAAATTGTGAAGAAAACTTCGAAGAAATATGAAAAAGGTGCGCACCCTGTCAACCAAGCCGCTGTACTAGGCGCGGGTATCATGGGTGGTGGTATTGCTTACCAAGCGGCAAGCAAAGGCACACCGATCATCATGAAAGACATTGGTAACCCGCAGCTTGCTTTAGGTATGAAAGAAGCCAATGGCTTACTGACCAAACAAGTTGAACGTAAGAAAATGAAGCCTGCTCAAATGGGTGAAACTCTTGCGCGCATCCGTCCAACTTTAAGCTACGACGAGTTTAAAGAAGTGGACATCGTGATTGAAGCAGTAACAGAGAACCCGAAAGTAAAAGGTATCGTACTGGCTGAAACTGAGAAGAATGTTCGTGACAACACGATCATTGCTTCAAACACTTCAACGATTTCAATCACACGTTTGGCTGAAAACCTACAACGTCCTGAAAACTTTGTTGGTATGCACTTCTTTAACCCAGTTCACATGATGCCATTGGTTGAAGTGATCCGTGGTGAGAAGACCTCTGCTGAAGCGATTGCAACGACTGTAGTTCTTGCTCAGAAAATGGGTAAAACACCAATCGTTGTCAATGACTGCCCGGGCTTCCTTGTAAACCGCGTATTGTTCCCTTACTTCGGTGCATTTGACCTTCTACTGAAAGACGGTGCTGACTTCCAGCAAGTTGATAAAGTGATGGAAAAATTCGGCTGGCCAATGGGTCCTGCTTACCTCATCGACGTTGTGGGTATCGACACAGGCGTACACGGTGCGGAAGTAATGGCGGAAGGTTTCCCTGACCGCATGAAGCCAGACTACAAAGGCGCAACTTTAACCATGTACGAAAACAAACGTCTTGGTCAAAAGAATGACGTTGGTTTCTACAAATACGAACTTGACCGTAAAGGTAAGAAAGCCAAAGTGGTTGATCCAGTGGCTTACGAACTTGTGGCTTCTGTTGCAACTGCGGAAAAACGTGAATTTGACGCTCAAGAAATCATTGACCGTATGATGCTGACGTTCTGTAACGAAACTGTTCGTTGCCTAGAAGACAACATCGTTGCAACGGCTGCTGAAGCAGATATGGCGATGATCATGGGTGTAGGTTTCCCTCCATTCCGTGGTGGTCCATGCCGTTACATCGACCAAACAGGTGTCGCTGAATACGTAGCGCTTTGCGACAAATATGCGTATTTAGGTAAGGCTTATGAAGCGCCACAAATGTTGCGTGACATGGCTGCTAACAACAAAAAATTCTACGGTTAAGGAGCAACGTGAATGGCTACTTTAAATCCACGTGACGTTGTCATCGTTGATGGCGTACGTTCAGCAATGGGTAAAACCAAAAATGGTATGTTCCGTAACGTCCGTGCTGACAGCTTATCTGCTGAATTAGTACGCGCGCTTGTTGCTCGTAACCAGTTTGATACCAATGAAGTTGAAGACGTAATCTGGGGCTGTGTAAACCAAACCCTAGAGCAAGGTATGAACATTGGTCGTAACATTGCATTGTTAGCAGACCTACCACGTACTGTTGCAGGTCAAACAGTGAACCGTCTTTGTGGTTCTTCTATGCAAGCAATCCACACAGCGGCTGCGCAAATTGCAACCAACCAAGGTGATATCTTCATCATTGGTGGTGTAGAACACATGGGTCACGTTGGCATGATGCACGGCATCGACATCAACCCTGAAGCGTCTAAGCACTATGCAAAAGCGTCTAACATGATGGGCTTAACGGCTGAAATGTTAGGTCGTATGAACGGTATTTCGCGTGAAGAACAAGATGCGTTTGGTGTTGAATCACACCGCCGTGCTTGGGCTGCAACACAAGAAGGCCGTTTCAAAAATGAAATCGTGGGCGTTGAAGGTCACGATGCAAATGGTTTCAAAATCCTGTGCGATATCGATGAAGTGATTCGTCCTGATGCAAACCTTGAAGCGTTCCAATCGTTACGTCCAGTATTCGACCCGAAAGGCGGTACGGTAACTGCTGCAACATCTTCAGCTTTGTCTGACGGTGCTTCTGCAATGCTGCTAATGTCTGCTGAACGTGCTCAAGCTTTAGGTCTTAAGCCACGTGCTGTCATCCGCTCTATGGCGGTTGCAGGCTGTGACGCTGCGATCATGGGTTATGGTCCTGTACCAGCAACTCAAAAAGCGCTTAAACGTGCTGGCTTGTCTATCGCTGACATCCAAACGTTTGAATTGAACGAAGCGTTCGCAGCACAAGGTTTGTCTGTTCTTAAAGGCTTAGGCATTTATGATCAACAAGACCGTGTGAACTTGAACGGTGGTGCGATTGCATTGGGTCACCCATTGGGTTGTTCTGGTGCGCGTATCACAACGACTTTGCTGAACGTTATGGAACAGCAAGATACACAAATCGGTCTTGCGACGATGTGTATCGGTTTGGGTCAAGGTATCGCGACCATTATCGAACGTGTTTAATTTTTAATTAAATACTGAGATAAAAGAAACCCCGCTTATTGCGGGGTTTTTTATTTGTTAACTAAACTCGCATGAATAATACTAGAAGCCCCTTCTCCCTCTGGGGTGAGCAGCATGCACCACAAGAGGATGAGGGGAAATTTTTCATATAAATCCTATCCCTGAGCGGTATTCTGCGCAAGTCTCCTTAAAAGGAGAGGGAAATTTCATAGTGCAATAAATTTTGTTCAAAAATCTTCAACAAAAAACCGTGCTAAACAAACCGTAAAAACGCCTCAGCATATTTTTAAAGTTAATACGTTAATTCTCGATTTTCAGCGATTTTTGAATTATGGTAAGGCCTGAACCAAAACTTAAATATGCATAATAATGATAAATAAACGACTTCACTACCTCTTAAAGATGAGCTGCCTAAGCACTTTTATTTTTCTTACAGCTTGCGTTACAAATAATCAAATCGGTGAACTCTCCCGTGATCTGTTTCAAAAATACGAAACAAAATATGCATGGAGAACAATCCTTGAAGATGATGTGATCGCATTTGGCAAACCCGCTAAAGCAATACCCAATGAACCAATCGATAGCATCGTAGTCGCAGGCAATAAATACAGCTATGTGATTAATAAAGGCGGTGCTGATTTTATTCAACTGATTAGCCAACTCAATCCACAATATATTCGTCTCCATCGAGAACTTGACTTTAATTCTCCGAGCCCGAACAGCACTAAATTTAGCGGAAGCTTTAAATTTTATTATGCGCCTCCCAATGGAACACTAAGTCCTACGGAAAGGGCATTATTCAACCAATATGGCGTAGCACCATGTGATTGTTCAAAGGCAGAACAGCAAGATCATCTCTTTAACTTAGAAATTGCAGGTACGGTTTACCCAAAAGTTGCGAATGCCGCAGATTTAAAGCCCTTAAGCCATCCCTATAAGATCCGTATCCAGCATTACGAAGACCAAAGTGGCTATGTCAAAAAGTCAGGGCAGGAAAAATTGGCAGAATTACCACTATTGCCTTTAACACTCACAATCGACATCATTCAATTGCCTTTAAAAGCTTTAGGCTTTATTTATCAGCCTTAAATCAGAGTATGATCATATTCAATTGGTTGAATTTTCTAAGTACACATACACCCTGACTAGCTCAAAAATGGTTCCCTTTTTCCAATTTAAGTAAAGTAAGTGTTGAGTTGATCACCAATCCTTCAACTCAACATCCTACAATTCTTGGCTTAAATTTTCTGCGCCAACAAAGTCGCAAAATGCTGTTGAATCCGCTGCCCTTCAGCATCCACCCGATGCAGCTCACCGACATTTTCATTGTATTTCACAATATTCCAGCCTTCATACAACGCACTTAACTCTCCTGCTTTAAAGCTAAATGGAAAGTCAGGCTGCGCAGGTAAATCAGGTGTATCCATAGCGCAAACTATCAGGTTATAGCCATTTACACTTGTCGCTTGCTGCATCTGCTGAATCAGTGGCTTCACTGTCTTGGCCTCTAAAAACATCATCACCACGGTACAGCAAATAAAATCATATTTCCCCGTAATGCTTTGGTCTGCATTTAAATCACGCTGCTGTACATGAATATTTTCAATACCTTCCGCAGCGATCACCTCTTGCAGCTTGTGCAAACTGTGTGGATTGACATCCCATGCATCCACCTCAAAGCGCTGCTCAGACAGCTGACTTAAGTACAGCGAATTACGCCCCTGCCCACAGCCGACATCCAAAGCACGACCACCTTGCAAATATGGTGTTGCTGCCAAAATTTCTGAATGTGTTGGACTGAGCTGATACTTCTTATAAAAATAGTCCTGTGCTAAGCAATAAAAACTCAACTGACATTGCACATCGTCACTCGCAGACACAATCTTGTGCCACGCCTGCGGTTCGATAAACGGCGGTGGCTGATCTGGGCTAAATACATGCGTGGAAAGGATATTTCCAGACGCATCTAACATGGCAAAATTTACTTCACCTTGCAGCACGGTGAGTTTTGCCCAAGTGCCTGCTTTGGTATTGTGCTGTTGTTTAAAACCTTGTGGAATCGACTGCTGCGTCCACACAGGGAGCTGTTTATAACAAATAAGCTGCTGCATCTGATGTTATCCCTCATGCGACTTTATTTTTATGCCATACCAATGGCAGAAATATATATTCACAATAACGGCTTTAACAGTGATTTTAAATCAGCTTTGAATTGAAAATTTCGAATGCTGTGCAATGCACGCTGTTTTTGTTTGTTTTTCTGCGTTACACCATGTTATCCGTTTGTAACATTGGTGGAATCTTCACACAATCGAATCCCTCACTCTGTGCCGTGTAACCTAAGCGCTGTTGATAAGGCATAAAATTTACAATGCCTTATTTTAACTAAGTTTTATAGAGTGATAACTATGAACGCGATCAAAACTACTTTAGCTGTTGCTTTAGTTGCTGCTACAACTTCTGCTATGGCAACTACTGCTGTAGAACAAAAACCTGCGACTGCTGTTGAAGCTGTAAAAGCTCAAGCTGCACAAGCGAAAACTGCAACTGTAGCTGCTGCTCAAGCAACTAAAGATGCTGCTAAAACTCAAGTGGCTGTTGCAGAAAAAGCGACTCAAACTAAAACTTTAACAGTGAAAGAAACCACTAAAGCAAAAACTGCTGACATGAAAAAAGCAGTTGTAGAAAAAGCAGCAGCAACTAAAGAAACTGCAGTTGCAGCAAAAGATGCAACTGTAGCAAAAACTGTAGCGGCTAAAGACGCTGTTGTTGCGAACACTGTTGCAGCAAAAGACGCGACTGTAGCAAAAACTGTAGCAACTAAAGATGCTGTCGTTGCAAAAACTGTTGAAGCAAAAGATGCAGCTGTAGAAAAAGCAACTGATGCAAAAGAAGCTGTTGAAACTAAAACTGAAGAAGTAAAAGCTGAAGCGAAAAAAGACTGCGCTAAAAAATGTGCAGAGAAAAAAGCTGAAGCAGCTAAAGCTGAGAAAAAAGGTTTCTTTTCTTGGTTCAAAAAAGCAGC
This sequence comes from Acinetobacter sp. YH12070, assembly GCF_013419625.1. Taxonomy (NCBI): domain Bacteria; kingdom Pseudomonadati; phylum Pseudomonadota; class Gammaproteobacteria; order Moraxellales; family Moraxellaceae; genus Acinetobacter; species Acinetobacter sp. YH12070. The sequence continues at coordinate 15,061 of NZ_VOZT01000012.1, forward strand.
TTAATCGTTGATTAAATGCAAAAAAAGATGCCTTCACGGCATCTTTTTTTTGCCCATTTAGACTGCAATACTGCTTTCTGACAACGGAATAATCTTTTGATAAACAAACTGATTTTTCCCTTGTGATTTCGCCTGATATAGGCAGGCATCGACATGTTGTAAAGTCGTGGAGTAATTGGACAAACTCAACTGTTGAAACTCGGCCAAGCCCATACTAAAGCTGACATCTAGCCTTAATTGATCTTTTCGAAACGGCACATGTTCGCAGCGTTCCAAAATTGTTTCACACAACATTTTACCCTGCTCCAAATCGGCACCTTCGAGCAAAATTAAAAATTCTTCACCGCCCCAACGACTAATAAAACTCGCGCGTGGACTACAATTTTTTAAGATTTTTGCCAAATGCACCAAAACACTGTCCCCCATTTGGTGTCCATATTGGTCATTAATTTTTTTAAAATTATCGACATCGAGCAAAATGACACAGCCTTTATCAACCGCACCCTCTATAAATATTTGTTCTTTAAAGGCATGGCGATTTTTCAGTCCCGTCAACTCATCGCAAAAACTTACACGTTGCAAAGCCAAATATAGACGTTTATTTCGTGCATACAGCTCACAAATAAACAGAAAAATGATCAAATAAATACCCAATGCCAAACGATAAGAACTGATCCGCGAGAGCATATGTACCTGTGCATCCGACCAATATTCCCCAGCCAATGGCATGGCACCATACCAGCCACAGATCAGCGTCATTAAGCCAATCAGCCAGCAAAAGGTTTTGAAGTCATATTTGATCGCGTAGTAACACATCAATAAAGGCAAGACCATGCAAGCATAGAAGATCTGATCATTTGAGATCACATATTGGACGGCCAGTGCCACGATCAGATAGCCATAATCCACCCACGGCACATTCATCCAGCGCTGAACACCAAACAGTAAACACACCACAGCCAAACTTGTTGCAAATTGCTCTAGAAAATAATCAACAAAGGCAAAGTATTGGTTGTCCATCTGAAAGCACGCCACAAACAAGAGACTGCCTGCAAAAGCACTCACGATACTCGGAACAGCTAACATTAGGGTTCGCTTAAAGCGGCGTTTTTTTAAATGGCTCAGCGCTAAATAGGCTTTAATAAATACCCAAATCTGAAATGCCGAAATCGCACACAGGAGAAATTTATCTTCTAAGATTTTGGCAGGATCGACCATCAGCGAAGCCACAAAGATCGCACTAAAAGCATAAAGCACGATCAGTAAATCGTGACTTAAATGCTTTCGCATTAAAACCATGCCATAGGCAGCGAATGCATTTACCACCCAAACAGGGCTAATGAATAATTCATAGGTATAGCCTATCGACACCAATGAAACCGCACATATGGCAAGCCATAGCAGTATTAATTTTTTCATACGCTAAAAAAATCGTCTCTAAAAATGGCGATAAACCTTTCATTCAAAGCCAATCGGTCTAAGGTTAGAATTTTTGCAAGTTCAATACAGCTCAGCTTCTTATGAGTTATGGGCTGCTGGCTAAAAAGTTATGTTTAAATTTTCGGCGTATTTTAAGTGATTTAAGTCACACTATTGGTTGATAGTTGTATTAAATTTGCAATTTAAACAATCAAAGACTGTTTTAAAGCCAATGTTTTTTGCGCCATTCGTGCTAGTTCGGAACTCAGTTCCCAAAATGATGCTCGATAACAACAAAAAAGCCATCCGCTAAAGGATGGCTTTCACTTGCATAACATGTCTCGAAGTTGTGCTGAATAATTTGAATGAAAAGGACTTATTTTAATATTTGTAATTGTTCCATCAACCAAGCCATGTATTTATCTTGATCCATAAAGTCAGGCGCCGTCCCTGTATCCAAACTATAAAATTGTTGATTAAATTCAATCACAATCTGTTCAGTCAGATGCCAATCTTCAATCATGCGAAAATACTGACTGAAGAAAAAACGGTTCTTGCCCCAATTGTTTAAACTTTCCAAACGTGGATATTGGCGGTTCGCGATAAAGTCGATATAGACCTGCTGAATATCATCAAAAATCTGAATAGCTCGCATGAGCATGGACCTCTATATGATGTAAAACCTTGCTATAAGCCACTTTATCGCGCAATTTTGAAAGAGAGATGACAGTCAGTTAAAGCTTTTGTTTCAACTCTGAACGGTTCTTTTGGCGGATCTCATCCATTTGTGCATTGAGCGCTAACATCTCTGTATAAAGCTGATTAAACTGCTTTAAAGGCGCATCTTCATAGAACATAAATAATTTATTTTTCTTTTCCCATTTATTGGCTTTCAGCACAGCAAAGAGCTCATCAGCCTTCGCCAAGCTTTGCTTTTCTAACTCAAATAAAGCATGCGACTCATCACTATCACGACTGTCTCTTAAACTCTGCGCAATTTGCTGACGAAACACCTGTTTGACCGCCAACTGTTTGGCCTGCGCTAAACCATTTTCCTCTTGCTGTGTGGTTTTTTGTTCATAAGCATCGACCACTGCATGCACCTGCTGCAGCATTTGCTCAGTCTCTTGATATTGGTTTTTTTTATCTTTTAATAAGCGATCGATATCGAGAAATTTATCCCAATTCAGTGCTTTAAGATCACGAATATATTGATTCCGCGCTTCTGCACGCTGCAGCATTTGGCTCAAAATAAAATCCGACATGATTTTATAATCCCCCGTTAGCCGTGCATCTGTCACATTGAGTTGTATCGGCTCTTCCCAGTGCTGAGCTTGCTGAAAAATTTGCTCGGTTTTTTCACGCAAAACCGTTTCATAGGTCGAGAGTTGCACAGCTTCTTTTTGCTGTACTGAATATTGATAAAACATCCATCCAAAGACCAATACCGTAGCACTGGCCAAGACAACAAAGATACGCGGCATAATGAGCTCCGAATGCCCTTTTATTCAGTTTAACCAAAAGTTTGAAGATTGACGATAAAATAGCCATGCTTTTTAAGAAGGCTATTTGAAAACATCAATGTAAATAGACTTAAATTGCGCATGCCATCAAAACGAAAATTCATGGATAAAACATGAATTTTCGCCTTCAATGTACTGTAGAGATGTATTCGATTATGGGGTCTTAATCGGATTGGTATTTAACTGACGGTCGATGTTTCCGAGATTGATTTGCTCACGACTGATTTGCACATTGGTCGCATTACGGTCAATCCCAAAGGGTTGCAACATAATATATAAACCATTGCGTGGGTCAGAAGACTGCAAACCTGCGGCAATATTTAAAACATGCTGTTGCATCAAAGGCGATAAATTCGACATATCTGGCACTGCTGTGGCAGGTAAAATATCAATATTTGACACGATTGTTGCATCGACACCTTTGTTTTGAGTATCACGCTCAAGTTGCATCACCCGTTGCTGTAAGGCTTTACGGCGATCCACCTGCTCTTGATACTCAACAATGCCCGTCTCTGCACGCATTTCACGCTCTGCCATAATGGTTAAAGCAGGCATCTGAATAGCTTGTTGTTCGGTTTCATCAGCTTTTGTAGTGGCTTTTTCCGCAGCCAATGTACTCATAGCCGTCATTGCTGCACTAACAAAAACCAAAACGGAAACAGATTTAGGGAGATTCATCATGTTCATTCCAAGAGATTTAAAAATAGAAAATTGAAAAAATTTACACTGCTATTATTGTACAACAATTAATCAATTTACCAGATTTAACCCCGACAAACGGCAGGATAGCACAGCTAGTTTAAACCTCACGTTGCTCATTCTGGACTTGAGATATCATCCTTTACCTATCTGCATTACCACTGCTTTTTCTTTTTTATACTGTTCCAATTCTTAACAGCACAGGAAATGACAAAGCAAACTCTTGCTGCGGATGACGGCTAAAGAAGTCGTGCAAAGCTGCACATGGTTGAAGTATCGGATGTTGCTGTTGATAATGTTTTAACCCAGACCATGTTTGCAAATAGTCCAAAATTTGCTGTGAACTCCACCTGTAATTTAAAAACAGCTGAGGTGTCGCTAACTCCTGAAATGGAAACGGAATACTGCGATATTCTTCGTCGATGTAACGACGTTCAGCATCCCAATAGCCTTTTAAGGTGACAAAATACAGATCCTGTAAAAGCTGGTTCAATTCCGCGTGTTCAAATTGAATCAGACCATAACCCACAATGGCGATATGACCTTGAGGTTTCAATACGCGTCGTACTTCTGCATAAAATGCAGCAAAATCGAACCAATGAATCGCTTGCGCGACTGTGATTAAATCCACTGAATGGTCTGCAAGCGGACAATGTTCGGCGCTAGCTTGCTCATAACGCACATTGTCTAAATTGGGTGCTTGTGCCAATTGTTCAGCACTCAGATCTGCCGCTAAAACCTGTTGAAAATAGGGTGCCAAACCTTTGGTAAATTGACCTGAACCTGCACCGCAGTCCCATGCCAGTTCACGCACGGCAACATGCTGCAAGATGCTATCGACGACTTCAGCAGAGTAACTTGGACGTGCTTGTTGATACAGCGCACTCCCTGTAGAGAAAAGGTCTTTCATTGTAGGAATTCATTGGTTGTTTTTTTATCATTTTAATCGAATTTTTAGGGTCGGAAACTAGCACTTAAATCATAGCTTCAGCGATAAAATTTAAGCTTCAAGCATTTACTCAATCACATGCTGTATATAAAAACTGGTCTGCGCAATCGGGCTTAATTGATCATTCATTTGATAATATTTCACATCATAATGACCAGTTTTCCATCCAGTCATAGGATAGAAACTCACCCAGTTTTGTTGCTGTTGCTCACTGACTTTGCGTGGCGTAAAGAGCAGCTCTTCACCGCTATCACGATGCGTCCAACGCACCATGACTTGCATATTGTTTGGAACTTTCCCCATGGTATCAAAATGTGCATACAACGGCTGTGTGAAATAGATTTCACGAGGCAAGACACTATCTACATCTAACTGTGATTGATCTGTCACATACGCTTGCCCTGCCAATCGCTGATGCGGATCATTTTTGGCTTGTAGAAATTCGTCTAACATCTGTTGCGCAAATTGTTGCTTATTTTGAATCCCTGCAAAACTGTAATTGGGAAATGCCTGCTGTAAATATCGCCCCAATTGTTGATCTGAAGTCTGCTGAATAATGCTCTTTAGCTGACGATGTTGGCTTTTGAGTTGTTGCTGTATATCTTTAGAATGAGGTTGATCCGAGGCATCTTGATCTAAAGCCAAGAGTGCCACAGGATTACTCGTCACCAAAGAGACAAGCGAGTGCTCAGGTGGCGACGATGTCAAGCTTGGTTGGTCATTCCACGATGCCGCAATATAGCCCAGTGCAAAACAGAGCAGTCCAAGCACCGCATATTGAAGTCGCTTCAACTGTCACTCCACGAACCTATGTTCATTTGATTAAAAGCCACAGCGAAGCACTTCTGTGCCGACAATATACTCACCAGAGTTCATCGTCGTACCCGTATTAATCACCTGATTTAAGCTAAAGTTAGATCCAACTTTTAATTTAAGCAGACCATTATCACATGCTGCAGTGATTCTACTGCACGATGCTGTAATTATTTTATCGAGCAATGATTCACAAGAAGTACAATTGCCATTATCACAAAGCGCTGCTGCATTTTCACTTTTACATTCATAGGTCACACCATTTTGGATAATGGTTTTAGAATAGGAAGAATCGACATTACTGCCGCCCCCGCCACCACATGCGCTCAGCAAGGCACTCATGCCGATCAAAACAGGAAATAATATTTTTTTCATAACCTTAACCCTTATTTTTTAATAATTTTCTTATAGCAATTGGGCCCATCATCTGGCATCGATTGTAGCAGTTAAACTGTGCGAAATATCAACACCTGAAAAACAGCAGACGAAAAAAAACCTCAAACAATCGTTTGAGGTTTTTCGAATATGGTGGCGAGACCCAGGATCGAACTGGGGACACACGGATTTTCAATCCGTTGCTCTACCTACTGAGCTATCACGCCGATGCGGTGTATTAAGCCGTATCTTAGTTAATTAGTCAATCATATTTATAAAAATATTTTTTGTATGCATATTTTTTAAGCAAAAAAAATCCCTGATGGGATCAGGGATTGATAAACTGAAAAATCAGTTTTGAATATGGTGGCGAGACCCAGGATCGAACTGGGGACACACGGATTTTCAATCCGTTGCTCTACCTACTGAGCTATCACGCCGATGGGGCGTATTAAACAATTTAAGCTGAATGCCGTCAAGCATAAGCATGGGCTTTTTTCTCAAATGTTTATTTTTAAATCAATATTTCACACTAATCGCTTACTTTTTGTCTTATTTACATTTAAGTCTGAGTCAATTTAATTATTCAGACGAAAAAAAGACAGCACGGAGACTGTCTTTTAAAAATTGAACTTTACTCAACTACGTCAATTTTACCAATGTGTGCTAAACAACGATGAATCGCGCCACAACCTGGCTCGAAAGTTTTTACACCTTTTTCTTCCTCCATACGGGTGGCCTCACTGACCAAACGTTCTGCAACACCACGCCCACGATTTGCAGGGTGTACCACAATATATTCAAGGGTTTTGCTTTCACCTTGGCCTGTACACCAAATCGCGCCAATCAATTTTGTATTAAATTCTGCAGTATAAACTAAGGTATACTGAGCTAAGTTCTGCTCAAGTTGTTCAATCGCATCGGAACCGTCGCTAAACTCAGGGCTGGTGTCATACAGTCGCTCAAGCTGGCTGCGCACTTCATCATTTTCCAAAGAAGTATAGGCATGTACGGTAATAGGCATTGATAAACCCTCCTGAGCAATCTAATATGCGGTGACTTTTCGTGACCGCGAAAATATTTTTACATCAATCATTTTGACGTATTTGAGGAACGTGTCTATGACAGATCGTATCAGTGAAGTGGTAAGAAACACCAACGAAACCAAAATTCGAGTTCGTGTGAATCTTGATGGTACTGGTCAAGGCACTTTAAACACTGGTGTTCCATTTTTAGATCATATGATTGATCAAATCAAGCGACATGGTCTGTTTGATATTGATATTCATTGTGATGGCGATCTTGAAATTGACGATCATCATACCGTAGAAGACTGTGGGATTACACTTGGCCAAGCCTTTGCTCAAGCATTAGGCGATAAAAAAGGCTTACGTCGCTACGGTCACTTCTATGCGCCGCTCGATGAATCACTGAGTCGTGTTGTGGTGGATTTATCTGGCCGTCCGGGTCTTTGGATGGATATTCCATTCACTCGCGCGCGCATCGGGACTTTTGATGTGGATCTTTTCTCTGAATTTTTCCAAGGTTTTGTGAACCATGCGTTAATGACGCTGCACATCGACAACCTAAAAGGTAAAAACAGCCACCATCAAATAGAAAGCGTATTTAAAGCATTTGCCCGTGCACTACGTATGGCTTGTGAAGTTGACCCACGTGCCGAAAATACTGTTGCGTCTACCAAAGGAACATTGTAATGACCCGTATTGCCCTTCTTGACTATGGCATGGGAAATCTTCACTCAGCAGCAAAAGCCCTTGAACACGTGGGTGCAACTGTTGATGTCACCAATGATCCTAAGCTGATTGCACAAGCAGATAAAATTGTGTTCCCCGGTGTGGGAGCAATGCGTGACTGTATGCAAGGCATGCATGATGCAGGCATTGATGAAGTCGTCCGTAAAGCGGCATTTAATAAACCTGTGCTTGCGATCTGTGTCGGCATGCAAGCCCTAATGCAGCATTCCGAAGAAAATGGCGGTGCAGATGCATTGGGTATTTTTGAAGGTTCGGTTAAACGCTTCCCTGACGTAGAGGGATTAAAAGTGCCGCACATGGGCTGGAACCAAGTGCATCAGGCAGACCCTAGCCACCCGATGTGGAAAAACATTGAGCAAGATGCTCGTTTCTATTTCGTACATAGCTTCTATGTAGAGCCGCAAGATTCAAGCATAGTCGCTGCAACCTGTGACTATGGTTTGAAATTTTGTACCGCAATTCACAAGGAAAACTTGTTTGCGACACAATTTCACCCAGAAAAAAGTCATACAGCCGGCCTGCAATTGCTGAAAAACTTTGTGGAATGGGATATTTAAAATTCCTTCACCGCAAAAAAGCCCGCTCCTTACGGGCTTTTTTGTACTGTTTATTTTTCATCCTTTTATTTTCTACATATTCATTTTAGAATTTGCCTACTTATAAAAATACCAAAGCCTAGGAATAATAATGAATACCTTCACATCTGACTCACCGACCCAAGCCAGTGGCCGCTTTAGCCGTCGCGCTTATCTTGCATGGAATCTACTGCTCGGCATTATTTTTACGCTAATTGCTGTTGTGGTCGGCCTGCTCATACCCGGTGCGCAAAATGCGTTGACTGAGGGTGCAATGTCGACGCCACTCATGATTATTTTCTTTATCATGTATGCCATCGTCATTTATTACAGCGTCATTTTCTTAATCCGTCGTTTACATGATCGTGACCATTCTGGATGGCTTGCACTGCTGATCTTAGTTCCTGTAGTGAATATATTATTTGCGCTCTATGTGTTATTTGCACCGGGTAATAGCGGTAGTAATAGCTTTGGACAACCACGCCCGACCAAAGGCTGGGAAACCGTGCTGGCTGTTTTGTATATCGTGGTGTTTATAGTCGGGATACTTGCTGCGATCATGATTCCGTCTTACCAAAACTATGTGATCCGCTCTCAACAAACCACGATTCAACAACAATAATGATAAATCATTAGATGCCGCCGAGATCGTCCTAAACAGCAATACATCTACTCAAACAAGCTCACACAAGTGGGCTTTTTTTGTACTTTACCTTTATAATCAACGCGCTTTTTTGATACAGGATCAAATCCTGTACTTTTTCACATTTTTATGTCGTTTTTAGCTCAATTTTTTGCGGCTAAAAATGAATGATAACAATACTTTTTACGATAATTTAAGATCATTTAATATGAATAATTCACCCAATATTAACTCTGGCTGGAACCGTGACGGTCGCTTTAATCGCATGTCATTTATCGGTTGGAATGTCTTCTATGGCCTCATGCTAAGCATACTGATGCTGCTGATTGTCAGCATGATGCCCAATACTCTCAATGCCCTAATAGCTCACGCTGAAAATCCAATGACGCAAGTGATTGGATTTATCCTAAATGTTTTAATGCTGATCCCTTTGATGATTTTTTCAGTGCGTCGTTTGCATGACTTTAATCTCTCAGGCTGGTTTGCACTCTTAGAGCTGATTCCGTTGCTCAATATCGTCATGTGCATTGCGCTGATGCTCATCCCCGGGTCTGCAAATGCCAATCAATATGGTGAGCCACGTGCATCCAAAACATGGGAGGTGGTTCTCGCCTTTCTCTTTATCGGTTTATTCTTACTGATCTTGGTAAATGTATTATTTACTGCGCGTTTTCTATTTTAAGTCGTCACTGACTTTAAGCCTATTGGTCACTGTCTTTAAGTCCTCTCATCACTGTCATAGCAACGCGCTATGACAGGCAGGTGAGTCAAAGGCTCATGCTCAACGCCGCATCTCGGTATTTGCATTTCCCTACTAAACGCTCTAGGCTGCAACAACAAGCCTTTGAATTAAATCACAATGACTGATGCTCTACCGACACCTATTTTGCCAACAAAAGAACAGATTAAAAATTTTCCATTGTTCCAAAATTTAGTGCCAGAGCAGATCCATGTCATTCACAATGCAGAACAATGCCAACACTGGGCCGATGAATTGCAGACGACTGCCTTATTCGGTTTCGACTCTGAATCTAAGCCGACTTTTCGTAAAGGTGAGGTCTCTACCGGTCCACATTTAATCCAACTTGCGACGGCGCAACAGGCGTGGTTGTTTCAAATGAACGAATGCACTTGGGATTTTTTAAGACCAATCTTGAGTAATCGTGATCAAATTAAAGTGGGTTTTGGCTTAAAAAATGATGCGCATTTATTTCGTAAAAAAGGCATCGAACTGAATAGTGTATTGGAACTCTCCAAGTGCTTTGCTTCTTTTGGCTTAAGCCAACCCGTCGGTTTAAAAAATGCCATGGCACTGCTTTTTCGTGTGAATTTTCCAAAATCTAAATCGGTCAGCACTTCGAATTGGGCCAAAAAGCGCTTAAGTCCGGAGCAAATTCGTTATGCCGCTGCCGATGCCTATGCCCCTGTTTTGGTCTTTGAAGAATTATTACAACGTGGCTTATTGCCCAAAACCATTCCCAATACTTCTCTCAAACTAAGAATTCGTCCGCACATGAATTTATAAATCCTTAATTATTTTAATGATTTAATTTATATTCAGCGATGTAACCGCTCTGTAACTGGATATTGCCCCAATCTATGGCATGACCAAGTGCAAAGATCGGCTGAAGAGTGCCAATGAATTTGCAGTTTATTTGCACTAGAGATTTAAACAGTACGTTATTGCCTTAAAAATAGTCACAGCACAGTCTAAAAACAATAAAATCGCACCTTTTAAGTACATTTATATCTTTGATTTAACTCATTTTAATTACATTAATATACATTTATATTTTTATTCAGCTAAGGTTTTGATCTCTCTGGGTTTTCTAGCAGAATTACATGATTTATCTCCTTCTTTCTATACTTTCATAATTTGTTTTCATCAATCTCCTTTTGCTAAAACAAGTCTGCCAAATACATAACACATCATAATTTAAAAGCTTGGAGAACCTGACATGTTGAACTTATTTACAGGAAAAATCAGCGGTGTACTCAGCCTGACTTTACAAGGGATCAGCAAAGCGGTTGGACTGGTTTTAAATACTGTTTTAGATACTGTAGACAGCGTATTAGAGACCGTAAGTAGCTTAACAGCGCCCTTAACGGATGCACTGACTGAGCTTCCGCTCATTGGTGGGACCATCGAAAAAGTACTCGCGGTTGAAAATCAGTTGGTTGGCACCTTAGGTGATGGCTTACATGCGGTAGCCGATCAACTAGCGACAGGTGATCTTCTCGGCGGTGTACAAACCGCTCTCAATGGCGTAACTGGTGTGGTCGGCCAAACCGTGACGGAAGTTGCAGGTTTGGTTGATCATCTCAGTGGCGTGGCTGCACCAATCACAGATGTACTTTCTGACCTGCCATTGCTGGGCGGTCTATTGGATGCAGTAGGCGAAACTACGGGGAATTTAACAGGCTTGTTGGCTGAAACGGGCGACTATGTAGCCAGTATTGATCCTACCGAATTATTAACATCCGTCCTGAACGATCCTTTAGCAAGTGTAGGTGGTGTCGTGCAAGATGTTTCAGGCACTTTAGATGCCTTACTGGATGACATTGCACCGATTACATCGATTGCCACTGAACTTCCTGTAGTCGGTGATCTCGTTCAAGTGGTCGGTGAAAGTACCACAGCCCTCAATCAAGGCTTATACGATGTCGGTAGCTTACTTCAATCCGTAAACATCGATTTATTACAAACAACCGCTTATGTTTAATGACTAAAAACACTAATACACAGCGCATTTTTATAGACCAAGAATAAAATCCAATCCTCTATTTACACTGGCCTGACACATGTCAGGCTTTTTTAATTCATCAATTCTGATATTAGCATTTAGTGAATAGCCGTTTATTTGATAAGATTAGGCACAAATTCATTCTTAATTTGATTGAGCAAGGAGCGAAAGCATGCTGATCATCCCTGCAATTGACCTGAAAGATGGCAAATGTGTCCGTTTAAAACAAGGTCGTATGGAAGACGATACCGTATTTTCTGACGATCCAGTGGCAACTGCACAGCATTGGGTAAATGAAGGCGCGCGTCGCTTACATTTGGTAGATTTAAACGGTGCTTTCGCTGGTACACCGATTCATAAGCCTGTGGTTGAAGCGATTGCTAAAGCACAGCCTGAATTGCCAATTCAAATTGGTGGTGGTATCCGCTCTCTTGAAACCATTGAACACTACCTTGATGCCGGCGTTTCATTTGTCATCATTGGTACAAAAGCAGTAAAAGAGCCTGAATTTGTTGAAGAAGCGTGCAAAAAATTTGCAGGCCATATCATTGTCGGTATCGATGCCATGAACGGCATGGTGGCAACTGATGGTTGGGCAAATGTCACAGACGTGAAAGCTACTGATTTGGCAAAACGCTTTGCAGATGCTGGCGTATCAAGCATTGTCTACACCGACATCGCACGTGATGGCATGATGCAAGGTGTGAACGTTGAACAAACCGTTAACCTTGCAACGTATTCAGGCTTACCTGTTATTGCATCGGGTGGCGTGACCAACCTTGACGACGTGCGTAACTTAAAAGGCCAGCCGGGTATTTTAGGTGCGATTACCGGTCGTGCAATTTATGAAGGCACATTGAACCTTCGTGAAGCTCAATTACTGCTTGATCAACAAAGCTTGTAATTTTCCCGAGCAGAAAAGAGGTCTTCGGGCCTCTTTTTTTATTTCTCATTTTTATTTCCCCTCTTCGAACAATCAAATACACATGTCAACCGTCCAATCTGCTTGGAAAGCCAAGTTCCCGCAGCTCGCACTCATCCTGATTACCATGATTTGGGGTGCCAGTTTTATCACCGTGCAATACGGTTTAAATTTCAGCAGTCCCGTGCTGTTTGTCGGTCTACGTTTTGCCGCAGCTGCACTGGCTGTGAGTCTGTTATCGCTCAAATATCTTAGACATTTTTCTCAATACGATGTCATTGCGGGCGCAAGTATTGGCGCTGTGATTGCGATTGGCTATGCGACACAAACGGTCGGCTTACAAAGTATCAGCAGCAGCGAATCGGCTTTTTTAACCGCGCTGTATGTCCCGCTGGTTCCGATTTTTATGTGGCTCTGTTTTCGGCATAAACCACATCTGATGACATGGCTGGGTGTGTGTTTGGCTTTTGTTGGTTTGGTCTTTTTAACTGGTAATGGTTTTGGCGCTATTCAGCTCAATTTTGGACAAATCATTACGCTGCTCGGTTCGATTGCCATTGCCTTTGAAATTATCTTGATCAGCTATTTTGCGCCCCGCGTCAATCTGCGCAGAGTGACGGTTCTACAGTTGGCATTTGCCTCTCTGTTCTGTTTCTGCTTCGCTCCACTGGTGGGTGAAACCACTTTGCCAAAATTTGAATGGCCATTAATCGCTGTACTCTGCGGATTGGGGCTGGCCAGCGCCGTAATTCAACTGGTGATGAACTGGGCGCAGCGCATGGTCGATCCTGCACAGGCAGCAATCATCTATGCAGGTGAACCGGTTTGGGCCGCGATCATTGGGCGGCTTGCAGGTGAACGCTTAACACCGCTCGCTCTCATTGGCGGACTGTGTGTTGTTCTGGGTGTGATTGTGAGTGAATGGCGGCCGAAATGGTTAAAGAAAAATATAGATAAAACTACAGAAGAAATATCTTAACCCTCAAAACAGCCCTCAATGACGAGGGCTGTTTTGCATGATACCCTTCATAAATAAAGGAGGCTTAAATTTAGAAGGACACCATCTTGCCCGGATTGACCATAGCCCCCAGCCCATAAGCGGTTTTCGCCATTGGAATCACCATCGGTGCAAGTGCGCGACCAAACAAAATGTCCTGATGCTGAATACTGGTGAGCATTTTAAAATCATCGGCATTGCCACAAAAATCATCGGCAATGGCTTTGCCTATACGCACGGTTTGCGCCACACCATGACCACTCCAGCCTTGCACGGCATAAATCGGATATTTCCCATCGGACTTACGGCTATCGGCTGCGCCATTCATGGTTAAATCTGTGGTGCCACTCCAAACAAAATCCAGCTCAACCTGTTTCAATTGCGGGAACACATGCTTGATTCGGCTCAGTAAATAATCATGGGTTTTTTCAGGCGTCCAGCAAGAACCCGTCCCTTCACCGCCAAACAGCAAACGGTTTTTAGATACCCCGCGATAATAATCAATTTGGAACTGTGTATCGTACACAGGTGCATCGCTCGGCAGAATTTCAGCAAGATCGAGCTCTAAGGGCGCTGTGGTACACACATAAGTATAAAATGGAATGGTGGTTTGATTATGGCTTTGCAGCAGTTTAAATGAGGCATGATGTACCCCAATCACGGCGCTCTTACGTGCTTTAATCACACCGCCAGTAGTCGTCACATAAATCCCATCTTCACGCTCATCCACCGACAGCACTTCGGTTTGCTCATAAATTTTGCCACCTTGTTGACTAAAACCATAAGCAAGGCCACGGTTTAAAGCCAAAGGATGAATATGCCCGCCGAGGGTATCGAGTAAACCGCCATAATAATTTTCCGATTTCACATGCTCAAACAACTCGTGCTTGCCCATAATCTGGGTATGGTCTTCACCCAAATATTTACGCGCATCTGCACCTTCGGTTAAACCCACCAAATGCCCTGGGTGTACGGCTGCGGTAATGTGCTGATGTTTGCGTTGTAGATCTAAATCATAGTTCTGCGCAATTTGGTCAATTAAAGACATCGCCTCCGTCGAAGTGAAGTGCCATAAGCGTTTAGCCTCTTCATAACTAAAGTGCTCAATCATTTCCCCTGCTTCCCAACGCGCCAGGCCTGGGGTTAATTGCCCACCATTACGCCCCGATGCAGCACTACCAATACGGTTTTTTTCGACCAATACTGTATCTACACCTTGTTCTGCCAAATGCAGTGCCGTGGACGCACCCAATAAGCCACCACCAATCACCACCACATCACACTCAATATCTGCATCAAGGGCATCAAAAGCCTGCCATGCGCTTAATGAGCTTTCATAGTAATTGGCTGGAAAATCAAAACTGCCACGCACAGGATTGACCCAATTCCACTCTTTACCGCTTTGCACATTGACACTGTTTTTATATTCAACATCATTTACAAATTTTGGCTTTGTATTCATTTTATTTACATTCCTATTTATCAATTCTATTTAATCGTTATAGAGGCTTCAGCCACTTAATACGCACTACCAATCACAATGTTTTGTTTTCTTAACTTTTTATAAGCGAACAATACAACGCCTACTGCCAACCAAATGCCACCGCAAACCAAGGCGTTGTGTTCTAAATTCACCCAAAGGCACATCAGCGTAGCCACTGAAAGCAGTGGTAAAATCAGGTTGAGAAAGATATTTTTAAGACCATGACGTTGACCATCACGTACATAAAACTTCATAAACACGGAGAAGTTCACAGCTGTAAAGGCAATGAGGGCACCAAAGCTAATCATGCTGACCACGGTGGCTAAATCTAAACGAATGGCTGCCAAGGAAATCAAACCAATCAACAAGACTGCATATAAAGGCGTGCCCAACTTGCTATGGACTTGACCGAATGTGCTTTTATGGAAAATGCCATCTCGTCCCATAATATGAATCAGGCGTGATGCGCTGGCATGCGTGGCAAGCCCTGAGGCAAATGTATTCATAATTTGGGCGCATAAAAATACCGATTGGAATAGCGCCCCGCCCACGTACAGGACGATCTCAGGCAGCGCTTCATCTGGATTGTTAAAACGGACATTGGTTGGAAAATACAATTGCACAAACCAGGATGCCGTAATAAAAATCACACCGCCCGTAAGCGTGGTGAGGATAACCGCACGCGGAATAGTACGTTTCGGATCTTTAGTTTCATGTGACATGGTGGTCACTGCATCAAAACCTAAGAAGCTAAAGCACAGGATTGAAGCCCCTGCGATGAGTGGCAAAATTGACGTATCACCATTGAATAGCGGTGTGAGCGTCAAGACATGCGCATAACCTTGCTCACTCCCTACCCCTTGAATGACCAAATAAATAAAAAAGCCCATCAGCAATATAGGTGCGCAAACAAAGATCATGCTTAAGTTGGCCAATATATTGATACGAAAGCAGTTGATTAAAGTGACCAAGCTGGTAAATAAAATCACCCACGCCCAATACGGTACGCTTGGAATGACCGCTTCTAAATAAATGCCTGCCAACAGCGCATTAACCAAAGGCAACATGATGTAATCCAGTAAAGAACACCAACCGACAAAAAATCCAGTTTGAGGCCCACAGGATTCTGCCGTGTAAGTATAAGCAGAACCCGATTTATCCGAATGTTTACTAAAGCGCGCATAACTAAATGCAGTGAGGAGCATGGCAAATAAAGCCAAAATATAGGCCAGTGGTACACGGCCATCGGTAATACCTGAGACAATGCCAAAGGTATCAAATACAACCATTGGCGTCATATATGCGACACCAATGATCACCACTTGCCATAAAGACATTTTTTTTAAAACAGACGCTGAAGTTTCCATGCACGTCACCTGAACTATATTTATTTGCGTTACAGGTTCTTTTGCAATCAACATGCCATATAATATTCATTCATTATTTTAATGATGATTCAAAAAATGCCAAAGTATGATTTAGAAACCAGAAAATCAGCCATTCAGATGTATAAAAAAACTGACTACAAAGTGGCTGTATGCAAAGAGTTTAACATCTCTCGAGTCACCTTGGATGCTTGGATTCGCCTGGAGGAAGAGACCGGAAGTTTGCTCCCAAAAGCCGCAAAAAACCGTGGTGCACCGAGCCACATTCGCGACTGGAATGAATTTCAAGTATTTGTAAAAAATACAAAATTTAAAAATATTAGTGATCTAGTTCCATTATTTGAACAGCGATTTAGCTATCCTGTTTCGTATGCGGTATTGGTACGCGCAATACACGTTTTAGGTATGCGCCGTCGCCGTGGTCGATTCTATAGCTAATACCTAAACTGGTGTAATTTTAAATAAAAATCCAGAAAATAATTTAAATAAACAACTATACATTAATGTAAATTTATTTTAGTAAAAACGTAAATTTATATTATTAAGAATGTAAAATAATAAAAATAAATATGTAAATTAATAAAATTAAATAAGCAAAGTTATTTTATTAAAAATGTAAGTTATAATTCTTAAAAATGTATAGTCAATTTTGCTTAAATAACCAAAGTTAAGCACTTTTATGTGCAATTGCTTTATAAAAGAGCATTTTTTGATGCCGCCTATCGAATGGTCAAACGAAAAAAATAAAAGCGACCCATGGGTCGCTTGTCATTATACTGCTGTATTTACTCATACATCGGTCTGTTGTCATTGACACGAATTAAACCTTTAATCGCGCGGTACACAATCCATAACCAAGACAGTCCGATCACCGTGACACAGAAGGTACTCGCTCCCAGTGCCACACCCGCAAAGGCATTGGCATTATTGCCGGTAAAGAACAGAAAAATAAAAGGCACGAAAGCAATGATGTTCCAAATGAGATACCACCAAAACGTACGGATCTGCCAAGTAAAATGGCTTTCAAAAATCGTGCCGCGAACATCACTGCGTTTGACGTAATTGATAATCAACGCGAGGACCGCAAGCAAGCCGGCAGAAAAAATCGCCACAATATAAAGAATATACAAAATAATCGTGAGCAGGCGGTTTGGATCTTTATCAATGGAATAATTCATTTCGCTCTCCGTCATGATGATTTTGCGGATCGTTCCACCCTAGATATGCAGGATATTAAATGGTGAAATTAACCATAAAATCAGTAATATGTTAAAGGCTATGGTACAGAAATATATTTTTCGAAACGGTTGTTTTTGTGTTTTATGCCGCAAACGTTGCTGAGCCAGCCATGCCGCCGGCCACCCACCTAAAAAAGACAAAAGATGCAGTGTATTTTCTGGCACGCGTCGGTTCCCCATTTGCGCAGCTTCTTTATCCTGCGCATAGAACCAATAGGTCAGGACATTGATAATACTTACAAAAAGCAGCACCATTCCACTGAGCAAACCCGCCACAGATAAGCCCGCCAAGGCGAGAATATAAATGATGCACAAGATTTGCATCGGCTCTGCCTGACGCGGCATCTGCACCACATTTTTTTTATTGGGGCTTTGCGCAGCCTTAGTTTGTGAGGCTTTTAAATAATGCACTTGCTGCGCACGAAAGCGTCCGCGTTCGTCTAAGATCACAGCATAATCCAACGCGCAGCCCACGATTGGTCGTGGGCCGGGACGGGAAAAGTCTTTAATGTGCAAAAATACGCGATCTTTAGTGCTATCGTTCGGTTGAATGAAGCCGTAGCCCTTATCATCAAACCATTCTACTAAGCGTCCTTGATCACGCATGCTTTTCCCTCTCGTTGTTTTTAAAATTTATGCTGTGACGAATTTTAATCGTTCAATCAGCATATTACGCATTTCAGCAGGGTTTTTCTGCAAAATATCATCCCCTGTACGGCCTTCTGCAGCATTTTTCTGTGCCACCTGTAAACGCATCATCCAGAAGCGACCCGCCGCCATTGCCAAATATAACTCTAGACATGATTTTTCATCTGCGGTTAATGGGCGCACGCTTTCATATGCATTTAAAAAGGCAATGGCTTTGTCTTCATTCAAATGCACATCCGGATATTCAGTACAGAAGTCATTTAAAGTAATAGCAATATCAAACAAGAGTTCGTCTTTATTTAACTCATAAAAGTCTAAAATACCGTTGAGTTGATCGCCTTCAAATAGAGTATTGTCACGGAACAGATCAGAATGAATAAAACCGGCAGGACGGTCTGGATACATCGCCGTTAAGATGTCATATAAGCCCAACAGATTGTTGAGCAACGTGGTATCTGCTTCATTTAATGTTGGACGAATATCGCGTGAAACTTGTAACCAATAAGCATGATCACGATATTCTGCACGTTCCAAAGGGAAGTCTTGTAGAGCCACATGCATTTTCGCTTGGGCAACAGCAATCACTTCTGCTTGCGCTAAGCTCGCAGGCATCGGATGTTGACCTTGCATGCGTGGCGCAATCTGTGCAGGTTTATCCTTTAAGCTATGAATCGCTTTACCCGAATGATTCAGCGGTACAGGCACAGCTAGACCAGCCTGCCCCAAATGTTCAAGTACAGGGACCAGTTCCCCTGCACCTTGCTCGTCCATCTCTTCAAAAACAGTTAATACATACTGCGTGCCATTTTCGCAAACAATAAAATAGTTGGTATTTTGAATACCGCCTTGAATCGGAATCAGGTCAATCACCTCCAGTCCATAAGGTGCTGCAAAATCCTGAACTTCCTTTAAAGTCAAAGTGGTATAAACCGACATAGAAAACCTGCGAAAAAACTTACATATTTTTGATAGAATAACCGCTCCGACTACTAAGGTGTAGCATCTAAGTCGCGAAGTTTCATAATCGGCTGTTATTTTTGGAAAAAATTATGCTTGCTAAACGTATTATTCCTTGCCTCGACGTGGACAACGGTCGTGTAGTGAAAGGTGTTCAATTTCTTGATATTCGTGATGCAGGCGATCCAGTTGAAGTTGCACGCCGTTATAACGAACAAGGTGCGGACGAAATTACCTTCTTAGACATTACCGCAACCTCAAATGGTCGTGATACCACTTACCGTACGGTAGAGCGTATGGCTGAGTCTGTATTTGTGCCATTAACAGTCGGTGGTGGCGTGCGTAAAGTAGAAGATATCCGCCTGTTATTAAATGCGGGTGCGGACAAAGTTTCGATTAACTCTGCGGCTATTTATAACCCTGAATTTGTACAAGAAGCCTCTCAGCGTTTTGGCGCACAGTGTATTGTGGTTGCTATTGATGCAAAAAAAACTGGCGACAATAAATGGGAAATTTTCACCCACGGTGGTCGTAAAGAAACCGGTATCGATGCCATCGAATGGGCAGTAAAAATGGCGGACTTCGGTGCAGGTGAATTACTCATCACCTCGATGGATGCTGACGGAACCAAAGCCGGTTATGACCTTGAACTGATGCGTAACATCAATGACCGTGTGACCATTCCAACCATTGCTTCTGGTGGTGTCGGTAATCTCCAACATTTGGCCGATGGCATTTTAAAAGGTGGCGCAGATGCGGTGCTTGCAGCCTCTATTTTCCACTTTGGTCAACACACCATTCCTGAAGCGAAAAAATATCTTGCAGAACAAGGCATTGAAATGCGTCTTTAATTGATTCGTTTTCAATGAGGATTGAAAAAGAGCGATGATTCGCTCTTTTTTTGCTTTGGTGTTTTTGATGCAACGCCATGGAGTTGTAGCAGCGAATCGTCAATTTAATTCATCCACTATAGACATAAAAAAAGGAGCCTTGTCGGCTCCTATAAACCAAGAAAAACTACAGCACTTGGTCTGATACTTAAAACAAATGAAAAAATATACATAGCAACTTCATCAATCAACTCGTCGTGTACAAGCCTTTTGATGATTTAAATATAGGGCATTTGCACTGCATTTGATTGACAGTAGATTCATAATTTGTTGACAAATTGCGACAACTCAATTGGGTAGAAAAGCTTGTTGTCACAACGTACAACGCTTTCACATTAGACCGTTTCAAGAAGTGCAACTGGCTTTTCACGCTCAGCGACCCACTTTGCAGGAAATACCCGATTGACCCAGTGTGACAATGGTTTCGCAATCGCTGTCGGTAGTAACACACCCAATGGGTTCTGTTCCTGTAATTTTGCCGAGGAGATCACTCGAGTCCCTAAAATATAATCAAACCACGGCTTAGTCACACACCAATTGGCATCCTGATTTGAGTTCATATGGTGGTCATAGTGCCATGGAATCTTTTTCATCGCCCACTCTGGCTCAAGATGTGCGCGACGATGGATATAATAATAATTCCCTGCGCAATACAGCACAGACAAACTCATTCCTTTGGAAATGGGATAAAACAGCGGGACAAATACCGCTGAAACTGCCACCAGTGACAATATTTCATTTTTCGTGCGCCAGTTCTGTACACCTTCAACATAGCCATGATCATGAAAATCTGTTTTTCGAACTTCACGATGATGTTCCCAATGTGATTTCATGCTTTTCGGTACTGGACTAAAACGTGGCTTGCCTGACCGATGTGTCCCATGCAAAACATATTTATGCGCGACCCATTCAAAGGCATTGGCGACGACCAACCCTGCAATAAAACCTTTTAACATGACCAATATCTCCTTTTCTTAGCTCCACTATAGGTAATGAAGAGGGCTAGATATTGACCGTTTTTTTTAATATTATTGACAAAACACGACAAAATTTAGAATTAAAAAAATATGCAACAACTCAAGGACTATACAGGATCGGTCTATGGAGGACTGGGCCATTTGCTCTATGCTTATCACCAAGCTCAAGGCATTGCTATTCCTGAAAAACTGAATAAAGTTCAAAACTTAGAACGTTTTGATTATGCCGTTTGGCGTGATTTATTGATGGATTTGGATCAAAAGATCCAAAAGCCAGCGCTGGGTTTAGAAATTGCAGAACATGTGCAACCCAAACATATTGGCATCATTGCGTATATTGCCCTGTCCTGTGAAAACTTAGGCGAAGCGCTGCTCCGCTACCATGATTTTCATCGCTTAATCTTCGATGGTAGTCCATTGCTGATTGATATTCAAAATGATTTTTTCTCGATCGGTTGGAATGATTTACCCATGAATATGGCCAATCAATTGACCGATGAAATTGCGATTGCCTTAATGCTGCAGTTTCTAAAATTATTCATGCGTTTTGAAGATATCAATTTACACGAAGTGCATTTTCATAATCCTGCACCGAAAAATGTCGCTCAGTATGAACAATATTTTCGCTGTAAAGTTCGATTTTCCCAAGAAAAGTCGAAGGTTATTATTCCCATTCAAGAACTGTCTCGCCCCTTTTCCCAAGGCGATCAGACCTTACAAAAACTGTTAATGCAACAGGCACAGTCTTTATTGGAAAAGCTGCCGAATACCACGCAAATCGACCAACGCTTACAGCAAGCCATCTTAATGGGTTTACAAAAAAATCAGTTCCAAATTGAACATGTCGCTACTCAACTGAATCTGTCCGTCCGACAATTACAACGCCATTTACAACAACAAGGCAGCACCTATCAGCAACGCATGCAGGAGGTCCGCTGTATGATGGCTGAAGAATTTTTAAGAGACCCACATTTAAGTTTGCAAAAAATTGCGCTACTGCTGGGTTATTCAGAACAGAGTGCATTTCAACGTGCTTTTAAACAATGGCGAAATTTAACCCCACAGCAATGGCGCTTATCGCAAATTGAAGCAGCAAGTTAAAATGTGACGCAGTTATCATTTTATATATTGTGATTTTCAGCAAAATCCATTAAAGCTATGCATATTCAATAAATGAATAAAACAACACTTCACAACTATATTGCACTCATGCTGAGTGAAAGATTGAAAATCTATTCCAAATGACAAAAACAAATGGAATTTTAAATGAATAAATATTTAGCAGAACTGATCGGTACGTTTTGGCTGGTCTTTGGTGGTTGTGGTAGTGCGGTCTTGGCTGCGGCCTTTCCTGAACTTGGCATTGGCTTCGCAGGCGTGGCACTGGCCTTCGGTTTAACGGTGTTAACGGCTGCTTATGCGCTGGGTCATATCTCAGGGGGACATTTTAACCCTGCCGTGAGTATCGGCTTGTGGGCCGGTGGTCGTTTTGAAGCGAAAGAACTAGCACCCTATATTATTTCTCAATTGCTGGGTGCAACCCTCGCCGCATTTATTCTATTCATCATTGTACAAGGTCAGGCCGGATTTACAGGAGTCGGCGGTTTTGCCACCAATGGCTATGGTGAATTATCTCCAGGTAAATACTCTATGCTCTCAGCGTTAGTCATTGAAATTGTGCTGACGGCTGGCTTCCTGATTGTGATCATGGGAGCAACGGATAAACGTGCCCCTGCTGGATTTGCCCCAATTGCGATCGGTCTTGCGCTTACATTGATCCATCTGATCAGCATTCCCGTCACTAATACTTCGGTCAACCCAGCGCGTAGTATGGGTGTGGCATTCTTTGCTGAAACTGCTGCGCTATCACAAGTTTGGCTATTTTGGGTAGCCCCAATCATTGGTGCGGTGATTGGTGCGGTCATCTATAAACTGATGGCAAAAGACGAATAAATAGAAGAAGACACCATAAAAAAGCTCACAATCTGTGAGCTTTTTTTCATTCATCCCGAATTGAGCTTTGCTTCCTTCGACGGCCGATGACACAGCTTTAAAGAAATGGATTTTCTACTTCGTTTTCTTCACCGCCCTGCGCTATTTTTTCAGCTAAGTTGGTTTCTGCCTCAAGCGTGGTCACCACATCATTGAAAAATGCCTGTAAAGCTTTCGCTGCAGCTAAACCTGCTTGGTCTTTCGTCACCTGTAAGTTGCCATAAATATTAATTCGATCTTGGCCATTTTCTAGTGTTAAGTCATGAATTGCATGCGACGCTGTGTCATTTTCAAATGCTTTAAACATGTTGGATATCCTTCTTTTTTGTTGTAGTGATGCAGCAATAGAAATACGTGAAAAAGATTTCAACTGCAAGCAATGATCCTCTTCATCGCTCGCAGTTCAGCGCTATTATCTACTCAATTATTTCAAAATCTGTAGCAGATATTGCAGAATTTCTTCAATCAATTGTTTGACCAAGGCATCTTGATTGTTGTCATTTTCACTGCTTGCCATGGATGTCTCTCCCACAGAACCACCACTCGATTTAAACTCTTTTTGCAAACTTAAAATCTTGTCTTCTGCGACATCTGCAGCACACTGGCTTTCAGCATCCCAATGCAAATAAGCGATATCTTGATTTGCTTTTACTTGGGTGGCTTTGAGTGGCAAACGGTAGGTATTACGCTTTTGGTCTTCAGTTAATTCTGGAAAGAAATTAATTCCAGTCAGTTCTTCTAGCGCACAAATACTCATGACTTTGACTGTCGGTGCCGTATCACGCAAGGTATTGTCCGCATAGTACACGCCTGCAACACCTTTTTTCGGCAAATAGATCGCCTTATAAGTCGCGGTCGGCACGATGACCCCTTGCCCGATGGTTTTTAATTTTTTCGCACTGTACACCGGCCCCGTCACCACATAGACATCTTGCTTTTGTTTGGTCACCATCGCCCGTGTGGCTTCTTCTAACTCGCGCCACACTTGCTGATTATTTTTTGGAGCTTGCGGCACCATATTGGCCAAAGAAAAACTGTCTAACTGTGCCGCTTTATTGGGCATATCTGCATTGGGTGCCATGTGTCCACGGTCATAGCCTGAAGATTTATAGTCTGACAGCAAAGCCCGATATTCAGACGGCACGCGAGTCTCTTCATGAAAGTTATCTTCACGCGGAATTTTTTGACTCAGCCGTGCGGGGGTTAATGCTTCTGCAACCCAAAGTGGTGTCTTGGATATCCCTGAATACATGACATTAAAGCCATTAAAACACAGGGGGAAACTGTTTTTATGTAAGCTTTCACGGACCAAATAAGGCGGCACTTCACGGTAAAACTGGTCCAAACAAGCGCTATTTGAACTGCTGCTCATGGAAACAAGTTGTTGAATTTTTTCTTGCCCGAAAGCAATTGCAAAGCTCCCTGTTGCCACCAGACCTAAAAGCACTTTTATGCCATTTTGCCCAAATAACTGTGAAAGCGGATTTGCTGAATTGCGTTTCTTTTTGACCATGACTTACAACAATGACTTCTAAAAAGGACTATTTTTCCGCAGCTTAGCAAGGGTGAAAATTTTAGTACACTTTTCTTTTTTAATTTGCTTAACAATCACACAAATATTGTTTAACAAAGCAGCAGTTGATGTAACTTTATGTCGCAGTTGTGCAGGTCTTTATAGGAAGTCATGAAGCAGTTGCGTATGTTTCATTGAATTCGCCTCAAGAATTATGACAAGGTAAAAATACGAAAAATTGCGATAAAAATATACGGAGTGACTATGCATTCTAAAATTTTAGGTTTAGGTTTAATTTCAGGTTTAATGAGCGCAGCAGCATTTGCAGAGCCGCCGATTCAACCCGGTGACACTTTAGAAAGCTTGTCTAAAGTCAAAATTGTGACCACTGTGAATGGTCAACCCGGTTCTATTCAGGACTTGGTATCAAGTGGTCAAGTTCAATTGCTTGAAGCACCTGCCGGACAAGTCAATGCCGCTGCAACAGAACAGCCCTTAAACCCTGAACAGGCTCAGGCAAACCAAATCGATCCGAATGCCCCTGCAGTCCCTGCAAATGCTGAACAAGCCGTGACTGAAGCGGAAAATGCACTCGCAAATGAACAACAAAGTGTAGCTGCTGCACCTACAGAGCAGTCCGTTCCAACTGAACAAACAGCAGTGGCCAATACACCTGAAGCCGTATCAGCGGATAACAACGCTGCACCCGTCATTGCCTCTTCTGCAGAAGCGCCAGTGAATGCCGATAGCGCATCGGCTGCATTGCCTGAAGCTCCTCAAGCACAACAAGATGCTTTTATGGCAGCACCTGAGACTCAAAGTGTAAATCCTGCAGATGCATCAATTCAAGCCAACCCAGAAGCACCTGTTGCTGACGAAGCCATCCAAGCTGCGCCTGAAGCCTCTGCAGATGTAGACGCGACAATCAACTAATCAGCGTATTTTCAAGGATCAAATAACGCAACATCTTCATTCTGTTGTTTTGCTCGCATACTCCTCCCAGGAAAAAGCAACAGAATGATCTCTATGTCTTTGGACTAAAAAGTTTAATTATTACAGATAAAAAAAAGCCAGAATTGATCTGGCTTTTTCGTGTCTAACTTTTAAATCTATGCCTAAAAGTTCAATCTACGTCTTAAATTTCAATCTGACTGCCCAACTCAACCACACGGTTGGTTGGAATTTGATAAAAATCGCTGACTGGACTGGTATTTCGCTGCATAGAGATAAACAGCTTTTCTCGCCAAGGTGCCATGCCTTCACCCAAGGTATGAATAATACGGTCTCTGGAAATAAAGAAACTGATTTGCATTAAATCAAATTCAAATCCCAATTCACGATACGCATGCTCCAAAGCGGCAGGAATATTCGGCTGATCTTTAAACCCATAAAACATCGTGATTCGATAGAATCGATCATCTAGTTTTTCCGTGATCACCCGCTCATTTTCGGGTACAAATGGCACATCTCGGGTGTTGACCGTAACCATAATATTGCGTTCATGCAGAACTTTGTTGTGCTTAATATTATGCAACATGGCATGAGGCACGATCTCAGGCGTTCCTGTCAAGAATACGGCATCACCTGGAACAAACTTGGTTTCACTACCCATGCTAACACTGCGAATAAACAGGTCAATAGGCAAAGCATCTTTACCGAGCCGATTGAGCACCAATGCCCGTCCATCTTTCCACGTCATTAAAATCGTAAACAATACCGCACCAATCAGGATTGGAACCCAACCGCCCGCTGCGATTTTTAATGATGTCGATGCAACAAAAATCAAATCAATCAATAAAAATGGAACTGCAAAAATCGCCACTTTCCAAACCGGCCAACGCCATAAACCATAAGCTAAAACTGAGATCAAAATCGTACCGCAGAGCATGGTCATGGTCACAGCTACGCCGTACGCACTGGCCAAATTCGCACTGTTTTCAAACAGCAAGATCAAGATCAGCACCGAGATAAACAATGCCCAGTTAATAAATGGTAAATAAATCTGACCACGTTCAACTTCAGAGGTATGTTTCACTGTCAAACGCGGCAAGTAACGCAATTGAATCGCCTGATTGACCATGGAGAATACCCCTGTGATCACCGCTTGAGAGGCAATCACCGCGGCCGCAGTTGCCAAAGCAATCATTGGATACAATGCCCATTCAGGAATCAGCATATAGAATGGATTGGCTAAAGCTTCAGGATTACGCAGTAGCAAAGCACCTTGACCCGCATAGTTCAACAGCAAGCACGGCATCACCACAATAAACCATGCCAAGCGGATTGGGAGTCGGCCAAAATGCCCCATATCGGCATAGATTGCCTCACCACCCGTCATCGTCAAGATAACCGCACCCATAGTCAAAAATGCAACATAAGGCTGCTGAACCACAAAATTGAAGGCCCAATGTGGACTGATCATGGTCAACACAAATGGCGTTTGCGAAATACTCCATAGTCCAAAACCACCAATGGATAAAAACCACATGAGCGTTAAAGGCCCAAAGAATTTACCCATCGTGCCTGTGCCATGGCGTTGCACTAAAAATAGCCCCGCTAAAATACCGATCGATAAGGGTTGCAGCCATTGGTTAAACATCGGCGTCGCAATACTTAAGCCTTCAATCGCGGATAACACAGAGATTGCGGGGGTAATGATCCCATCACCAAAGAACAAAGATGCCCCAATAAAGCCAAGGGCAATCAGGTAGATTTTTTTGTTTTCGGCAATTCGTGTGGTTCGTAGATTCAAGGCCAACAGCGACATAATACCGCCCTCGCCATTGTTATCTGCGCGCATGATGATGCTGACGTATTTAAAACTAATCGTCAGCATGATGCACCAGAAAATCAGGGACAGAATACCCAGCACAGACGCTTCGCTAATCGCCAAGTGTGCTGTGAGGAAACATTGGCGCAGCGCATATAATGGGCTCGTCCCAATGTCTCCGAATACTACGCCCAAAGCTGCCAAGGTGATGGCAGGCAATGCGGCTTTTTGTGCAGTACTTTGCATATAATTGTCTTCAATTTAGACAGGATTTTTGCGAATCATAGCACCGCTCAAGATGTTTTTGTCTAATTCAATTGTTTCTCTTGGCAGAATATATTTTTTTCGCTATTATCCACCGCGCAAAAGGTGAAGTGTCCGAGTGGCTGAAGGAGCACGCCTGGAAAGTGTGTAAACGTTTATAGCGTTTCGAGGGTTCGAATCCCTCTTTCACCGCCAAATTCGACTTTTACGGTAGTTTACCGTAGTGCAAAAGGCTTGATCCTAAAGGGGTTAAGCCTTTTTTTATGCCCGATGCACTACGGGGAATAACGGTAGTATACCGACAACTTTGTCGGTATATTTGTCGGTATAAATCCAAATCAGCTAAGTTTTGACCAGAAACTCCCCAAAAGTGCTGATTTTATACCGACAACCAGGAGAAATCAGAATGGCAAAACAGTCTAATAAACTGACCGCTAAAGAGGTAAAAAATCTTAGCTTTGATGTGAATGGCGCAAAGAAACAGAGACACCCTGACGGCGGTGGACTGTATTTATTGATTGATGAAACAGAAGCGAAATACTGGCGAATGGATTATCGTCGACCAGTAACTCAAAAATATAACACCCTGGCAATCGGCACCTACCCAATGGTTAGCCTTGAGCAAGCAAGATCCAAACGTGATGAGTTTAAGAAGATGCTGGCAGATGGCATCGATCCAGCCGAGCAGCGCAATAATAAGAAACGTGAACAGCTAGAAACCCTAGAGAAT
This sequence comes from Acinetobacter sp. YH12070, assembly GCF_013419625.1. Lineage (NCBI taxonomy): Bacteria > Pseudomonadati > Pseudomonadota > Gammaproteobacteria > Moraxellales > Moraxellaceae > Acinetobacter > Acinetobacter sp. YH12070. Next base: position 43,342 of record NZ_VOZT01000012.1, read on the forward strand.
ACTTTTAGTAAATTTGCTGCAGAATGGTTAGAGATTCGCAGACGTGAAGGAAAGGTGGATCATGAAACTATTCGTAAGCTGAATAAAGATATATTGCCGTTTATTGGAAAGTTACCGGTTGCTGAGTTGACCACCGAACAGCTGGAACGAGATGTGACTAATGCGCTCGTTGAACGTGATGCACTTGAATCAGCCAGGCGTGTAAAGTCAATTATAAATATGGTGCTTAAACTTCCATTAAAGCGCCGAATCATCACCTATAACCCAGCTCCCGACATTAGCCTACCTCAACCTATCAAGGGCAATCATAACGCCGTAACTGATGAGAAAGAGCTGGCAGATCTATTGCGCAAAGCATGGCATTTAACCAAAGACTTTCCACGTACGAGAATTAGAACTGAGTTAGCAATAAAGTTATCAGCATATATCTACCAGCGCCCTGGGGAAGTCAGAACCCTACTTTGGGAATCGGTAGACTTTGAAAATAGATGCCTGTCCTTTGCAGCAAGTAAAACCAATCAAGACCACATCGTACCGTTATCAATTCAAGCGTATGACATTCTCAAAGAACTTGAAGAATTGCGGACCACTTCAAAATACGTTTTTCCAAGTGTCAAAACTTCATCTGAATGCATGAGTACAGACACTCTTACCCAGGTATTAAAACGATTGGGTTTTAAAGGGAAACATACAGCTCATGGATTCCGGGCAACGGCGCGAACACTGCTGGATGAAGAAATCGAATTTAGAACCGATATTGTAGAGCACCAGCTCGCTCATAAGGTTAGAGACCCTAATGGCACAGCTTATAACCGAACCAAGTTTTTACGCCGTCGACGTGAAATGATGCAGCTCTGGGCTGATTACCTCGACACACTTCGTCAAGGTGGTGATGTATCGAAATTCAAGCCAAATAATGACAGTGAAAATTTAATTCACTTTAAACCTAATACCAAGATGGCATAGCTCTGCTGCGTTTTCTAAAAGGATAAATGGTCATGAGTAATATTAAAGATATTAAAAATCCAGCTCCTTTCTATACATTGAAAGATGCAGCAAAAGAGTTAAACCGAGCCTTGGAAGTTGATTACTATGATGCCAAGAAGCTATTAAATATGGCGTTGGTATATGACTTACAACTCTACATTTTTGTAAGAGGCTGGGAAGGTTACGCAGCCTACGGCGAAGAAATGTCGGAAGAATGGGAGGAGTATGCCGATGTAGATAAACATGGCGGTTATACCAGCCTGCATTCTGATATGGATGCCACATTAGAGGCCATTATTACGGCAAGACTTAATTTAGCTTTACGTGACGGATGTCTGCTTGAGGTAAAGCGAGAACTAATTAACGAATTAATTTTAAGAAAAAATATTGTTGCCGATGGCAGCTTAGGTATCTTTTTCAGCAATATTCTAGATATCCAAGATTCTTTTACAAGAAATCCCAAGAACCTTTTTTTAGAAGCCTTTAAGCCGCCTCTTGCCCCTGAGTTGATAGGAGAGCTTGGTAAATGCACCCTTTCTGCAGATGTTATTGCTTCCGTAGAAAACATCCATATTGCTTGGATTGAGCTCTGGGAGGAAAACACTCTGTTCAGCCATAATACTGTCACGCCAACTCCTGTGATCGAAAGTAAAATTGAAAAGGAAGGACGGCCAGCTATACCCCAAGCCATATCTAGAACAGATCTTCTAATAACCCATTATCAACTATCCAGAATTATTGAAGGCTCTTTAATTCAAAAAGGTACACCCGTTGAAACTCGTGAAACTTTGATCAAGAAAATGGATTTAAAGCCTCGTGGAATAAGCCCAGCCAGAGAACGAGCTAAATTAGCAGCAAAAACTCTAGCTAATTATCTATGGAGTCAAGATAGGGATAACAAAATTAAAATTAAAGAAATGGCTATTACAGTTTATGCAGAGCTAAGCCAGACCGAACACCGTATTGAATTGCCTGATCAGGCCATATCATTAAAAGACTGGATTAAAGAAGTAGCTCCTCCTTATTCTAGAGAGCCTGGAAGGACCAAAGAAAAATATATATCAAGTGAAACTTAATATAGATCAAGTGGAACTTTCCATCTATTAACATATAAGAACCAACAACATACTACCTCTAACGCCGTTGCAGTACGGCACATAGTTAGAGGTTTTTTCATGTCTACTCAACAACAAACTACGGCGCCAAAAGGCTTTTATCGCATGTCACAACTTGCAACTACGGCTGCACGTAAAGAACGCAAGTACATCGCTAAAGACGGAACAACTCGGATCATCAAAGCACGTCCTGAACGTCAGGGTCTGCTCCCGATGGGTGAAACAACTATCTGGGACAAAGTGCGCGCTGGTGAGTTCCCTACCCCAATTAAGCTAACCGAACGCATCACCGCATGGCGTATTGAAGATGTTGAAGCATGGATGGCTTCTAGAGGATTGGAGGCTTAATCATGAATACTTCCATCACTTCCTTTTTGCCATCGCAACAGATGCTTAGTTCGGATATTGCAGCTATTACGAAAATACGCCTAGATTCTGTAAAAAGGACTATCGAACGTTTAGCTGAACGCCTCGTTATAGCTTTACCACCAACGGTGGAAAAGCCTACAAACGGCCGTACAAGTACTGAATATGTGTTTTCTGGTGAACAAGGAAAGCTTGATTCAATTACTGTGGTTGCTCAGCTCTGCCCGGAGTTTACCGCAGCAATTGTAAAACGCTGGTATGAGCTTGAGCAGCAGACCCCAGCATTTGATATCAGTAATCCTCAGCATCTCCTGCAGGCGATTGAAGTCCAAGCTAAACAGAATCTCCAGTTAAGTGCTGAAAACCAAGTACTGTCAAAAGCCATAGAAACGATTACGCATACGGAGCACGGCGTTAAATTTCAACAAGCATGCAAGATCCTGAATATCAAACAGCAGACATTGGCGGAATGGTTGAGAAAACATAATTGGGATCGCTACTTAAATGGTGCCAGGGCTTCAACTTATTACAGTGAAAACCGCGGGTACTGTGAAACTAAGTATTCACTCAAAGAAGGTGTAAAGCCTTCAGGTCAATCATACAGCTACACACAGACTGAGTTCTTCATATTGCCAAAAGGTATGCAGATCCTAGCTAAAAGGTTTGGGGAGCGGCCATGAGTTTTCAAAATATTTTCTGTTTAAGGCTTCTCAAATTAAAAATGATCGGCTATATTGATCGTGTTCGGTGCAAAATCACTGAATCAGCTTTGGTCGGCTGCAAAAGTAACATAGGCGCACAGTCCGCTCTTCGGGCTTTTTTTGTGCGTAAAATCTCTATGCATCCGCATGTTATGGCGGAGCTGGAGGGGGACACTTTCGAGTGTGCAGGTTCCCTATGTTACCTGTCGACCAACCCTTTTCAGCTTCGTCTCCAAAATCATTTGGTCGTGATTGACGAAGCTCCAAAAAACATAGGAGCGCATTCATCATGAACGCTAAAGTACAAATTCAATTTTCAGAACAATCAATTCCTTTTTACAGTGTCGCAGATATTATCAATGCTTACTCACTTGCATCTGAAACTGCCACACAGCTTCGAACTCTGGCCAATCAAATCAGTAAAGCAACGGCTTTCGTTAAAGCATTTGTACAAGAAAATGATAGAGCTGACTCCTCTGCTTTTGCTGAACTAGAAAATCTAATCATAATTTCCCAGCAACTTGCTAACAGCCAGGCAGATACCTATAGCCTTGAGCTTAAGAGACATCAACAAGAACCCGATGATCACTACAACGCGGGTGATCTGCACGATGCATATTCATTAGCTTATGAAAACACATCATGGCTTGAGACCATGTTCTATCAAGTTAAAGATGAAGTCGAAGTAGTCAAAGAGGCCATTAAGCAAAATACTCATGGCGCCGTCTTTGGAACGCTTGAGCACTTAATTCATATTGCTGCTTACTTGGCAGGGAGCCATAGCAATACATTCGACATTGAACGCGAAAATTATGAAATACAGTGGGAGGCTACTAAAAATGGATAAGCCTTCTACCCCCTCAGAGCAAACTAAAGTACAGCCAAAACCTACTGTCGATCAGACAACAATGCTCCCATCAGCTGCATATGTTGAATCAGTACGTATTACTCCAGAACGTCTTTGGAATACGGTACTGAAAAACCATCATCAGCAAGGAGGATCTAGTGAGCATTGATGCAACACGCTGGGCCTGGACTGCTCCAGTAAATAACTCATCACAACGTCTCGTTCTGCTTTCATTAGCAGACAGGGCCGGTGAAGAACACACAGCGTGGCCAAGCATAGAGCGCCTGGCCAAAGATACCGTGTTGGACAAAAAAACAGTTCAAAAAGTTATTTTAGAGTTAATCAACTTGGGCCTAGTTGAAGATACAGGTGAACGCACGGGACCAACTAAACGAGTTAGGGTTCTAAAACTCAACGGCGTAAAGGGTCGTGAGGACTATACCCAAAATTTAGATGATGCCAATACACCCAAAAACGGGAACATTAAACAACCCCAAAAACGGAATGATTCCAAAAATGGGAATGATCCCGAAAATGGTGCTTTGAATAACCCCAAAAACGGGATGTTAAATGATCCCAAAAACGGGGTGCAGAATCTATCAGGGAATCTACCAATGAATCTCTCTCAAGAGCATGACTGGATTCCTGATGTAGATCAGTTGATAACAAAGATAAAGATGGCAGGTCATGGCAACAATATAGACCTAATCTTTGACCTACCTAGCTTTGAATTCGAGCTGAGTGCATTCAACTCTTATTTTGATAATAGCGGCCTATCTGACAGTAAAAAACTACATAAGTTCACGGCTTGGATCGTAGACAAGTTTGATCGCTACAAAAAGCAGAATCCTGAATATGGCAGTCAGTCTCCGACCGGACAGCAAGCTAATACTGCTCAGCCATTTCTTAATTTACCGACTAAGCCTAAGAGCCTATTAGGAGGTCCTCAATGAATACGCCTATTCATAATCTACAAATTGAACAAGCTGTACTTGCAGCACTGATGACTGTTTCAAATTCATATGGCCAAGTTGAGAACCTACTTACTGAAGATGATTTCCATGCTACACGCCACAAATTGATTTTTCAGGCTGTAGTTGATCTGGATTCGAAGAATTCACCATATGACGCTGTATTAGTAAATCAGTGGCTAGAAATGCATAACTATTCTGAAGCTGCCGGTGGTGAGCAATACATCATGCAAATTTTAGGTGATGCCCCTTCCAGCTTTTATAACCTAGTGTCTTATGCTGAGAAATTGAAGGATCTTACGACATGCAGGCAAGTTGAAGCTGAAGCCATGAAGGTGATTAATCATGCTCGGAACTTAACTGTGAGCCGTGGTGAGCTGGTCCAGAATGCACAAACTGCTTTTGCAGATCTGAATACTGAATCTGGAAGTGAATCCCTCTTTCATATTCATGATGCTGCATCCAATACATTTCTTGAGATGCACCGTAAGATTGAAGCTGCAATTGCTGGCAATTCGATGATTAAAGGAATCCAGACTGGTATCTATGACCTCGACAAGAAACTAGGCGATGTTGAACCTGGTTGCCTAATGGTGGTGGCTGCACGACCTGCAATGGGTAAGACGACTATGCTCCAGCTCATTGCAAACAATGTAGCAGTCATACAGAAAAAGCCTGCCCTCATCATGTCTGGAGAAATGCCTAAAGAACAGATCGCCATGCGTCTCTGTTGCGCGATTGCACCAGCAGATATTGGAGTAGTGCGTAATTCCCCCCACCTATTACCTAAAAATGAATTTACGGCGTATACAGACGCCGTGGTGATGCTGAAAGAAGTGCCAATGCAGATCAATGATACTTCCCGACCATCTATTGCAAATATCAGGGAATCTATCCGTAAAGTAAAACATCAGTATGGCTCTGTCGGTGTGGTCCTTGTTGATTATCTTCAGATCATGAAGACAACAAAGCAATTCGCCCGGGAGGATTTAAAGATTGCTTATTTTACCGGTGAGCTGAAAGCCATGGCCAAAGAGTTTGATTGCGTCATTGTTCTTTTATCTCAGCTCAATCGTGAGTTAGAGAAGCGACCTAATAAAAGACCAATGATGTCGGATCTACGTGAATCAGGTGCAATTGAACAAGATGCCGACCAAATTATTTTTTTGTACCGGGACGAAGTTTATAACAAAGAATCCCAATACCGAGGTATTGCCGAGGCCATTGTAGGAAAGAACCGCCACGGAGAAGCTGGTACTGCGTATATGCATGCCCAGCTGAAGTACTGTCAATTTACCAATCTAGATCATGATGCACTTAATCAAATCCAGGGGAATACAATATGATGTTTATTAATGGCCAAGGTATCGACTCTACTGTATTCAAAAAGTCACCAGCAGATAGATTTATAAACCTCAGAACTCAAAAAAAGGTAAAGGAATTTATTGTCAAACTCCGTGGCTACAAACGTCCGGACTTTAATCGAATGATTCTGGATCTAGGTCGTCTTGGTTGGACACATGAGAAAATAGCCTTTGTATTACCTGTCTCTGGCGCTTCCACTGTGTCTGAATGGGCGCGTGGTGGTGTTCCAAATTATGAGAACGGTGAAGCTTTAATTGAGCTATGGCGAGCTGAAACGGGTATTAGCCGTGAACCTCGTGAAGGTGAATGGCAAAGCTATCAATATAAAATTGGGCAATTAGACTTATTATAAAAAAGCCCACCCTAAAGGTAGGCTTATACTTGTGACCATAAATTAAAAGTATTAAGATTAAGTTTCCTAGGCTCGTCTAATACAGTTAATTCTGGTCAATTACTCGAGATAAGAACCGATATAAAAGCAATATGTTTTTATATCGGTTTTTTGTTTTCTGTATCTGCGGTCATATGATTGGTGGCATTCTTTCTTTCCTCTACGTCTTCTGTAAAGTCCATAGGAATTAGAATTGGCTCTTCAGTCGAATTAACGCTATTCCAGTGATCCATATCTAATGATAACTGTAATGCATCACCGAGAATTCCATCTCTTCGCTTCATGAATGACTTTTGTATTAATGGGCGTGGAGCTTCATCAATATCAATCCATAATGACTGTTGAGAGCCTTGCTTGGGTACTGCATGGTTTACTCGGTATGGTCGCCCTGTCGACTTATCTGTTCTAGTCTCCTCTCTCGCTGCAACAGCAATTTTTTTTGCTAAAACATCTAAAGGATCGACAGGTTCTGGAAGTTTATAACCTAACTGTTCAACAGCAAACTTTGCCACTTCCTTTAAATCAACTTCCGATAATCCAGTTTTTCTCTTATAACGCCTTATGGCTTCTTGAAACGCTTGATTTTGATTCACTTAAAATTACTCCTTAGTCTTCAAGTGGATAAACATCCCCCCAGCCATCAACTACAGCTGAAGGTGTAAGAATTGGTCGAATTGGAACCAAATGCTTTCTAAATAAATTGTATTTTTTCGTATGGTATTGAAGTTTCCCAGCAATAATTCCTGGATGTACTTTAATCGTATTTGCTAATCCCATAATGTCGATATCAGCAAAGAAAGGATATTTACGAGCGATAAAACTATTCATTTTTTGCTCGCTGATTGCATAATATGCCGCAGCCTCATTTGCAATTTTTTCGTCCTCGTCTTCACTTTCACCAGGCTGAATATCTATATCGATTTTTGGAACAATTTTACCGTGACCCTGAATGACATGTTCTAACTCGTGGCGTAATACAAACCAAAAATTATCAATCCTATCAAAACGTAACGACATTCCAATAACTGGTGAGGTTCCATCATTTAACCATAGACATACACCATCCATTTTTGATCCTTTAAGCGATTCTACAATCACAAAGCGGATACCGTGTTCCATAAGAATACGAGGAACTTTTCTAATTTCTTCAGCGGAATAAAGTAAAGGTTTTAATTTTTCAGCTGCCATTTTTCCTTTTTCTGGACTATAGGCTGGCACAATCATTTCCGAGGCGATTCTTTTTACATGATTGATCCACGCTAACTGCACGGGCGTAGCAATATCATCACAATTAGACTTTTTTGCACTATGAGGGGTTATTTCTATTATCTTTTCTAAAGAATCCACTTTAAAAAGACGTAATAACTCTGACTCAATCTTATTGAAATCTTTCTTATTTTCTACATTTAGCCATGAGCGATTAATCATATCGGCTATGGGCAGACTACCGAATAACTTAGCACGATACTCAAGCTGAGGGTCTGGCATAATTTTAAGTCTAGCTTTGGCTAGATCATATTGACCTTGCAAATTAATAAACTGTTCAGCTGGCACTTTAAAGATATCTTCAAAAATAATAGCTAAATTAGGAGAAATAGATTTTTTATCTTGTAATAGCCTATTAACGCCAGACTCATCAATTTGTAAAATCCCAGCTAAGACTCTACCATTCCACCCCTTCTCAATTAGAAGAGCTGAAAGAGCTTGTCCAGGTGTACGATATTGTTCGAGATTTCTTTCCATAACTTGCAGATTATTTCAGTTTGCGCATTTACGCAAGTTTAAAATTATTTAGCTAGATATGTCCATAATATTTAGATTGGAAATTCCTTTAGATAAAGGCTTAATGCCAGTTAAGTCTCACATTATTTAGCTTAGATTCAGGACTTTATCGGTGAAATCCACTAGCGTCGACTTTTTTATAAAATCAAAGATTTAATACTTAAGGAGCAACTTTAAATTTCATTGGCTGAAAGTCATCAATATGGACTTTCTTAGCTTTCAATAAATCTTCTCGTTTACCATCTACAACCAGGACGGCGCGCTTAACTTGAACTGTCCAGGTACGATCCGCTCCGCACATAGTCTCTGATTCGATAAAGATATTCCCAAATGCTTTACCTTGAAGGTTTTGTATATCGCCGTAGGTTATTACATTCTCAGAAGTCCCTTGCACTCTGCCGGATTTGTCCTTTGCCACCAGGTCTAAATACAGTTTGTCATAGGCCCCAAGAAAATCATGGATCGTCACATCCACCACGGCGGAACAGATCCCTGAGTTCACATAGCTGGTCTTGGAATGCTGAAGTGTAATTGGGGTAGCCAAAGCCACTGAGCTTATAAGACTCATTAGAGAGAAAGCTAATATCTTCTTCATGATGTGAAATTCCTTTTTCTACTAAAATTATGTATGTGATGTTATCAGAGGCTTTATTTCAAGTGATTCAAGCAATCCACTGTTTCTTTCCCAGGTATCAACTGCTTTGATCCCGTAACGACTGCTTGAGCGTCCATGCGCTTTAATGACTGGTTCAGGAAAGTTCTTTTTATTTCGCCAGCTGATCAAAGTACCTTTAGTAATTCCATAGCGCTTCAATAACTCAGGTGTTGAGATATATAAGGTCATCAATTATTCCTCAAAGTGTAGTCATACTAATCAAGCTGTTCAGCAATAACTGCAACTTTGAATTGTATTTCACATTCATTCTTCACATGTTCTTAGTGGGAATGTATAGCTGTAAAGTTCCATAAAATTACTATTAATCACTTTAAAAGAAAAATGAGTGCCATTTACCCTATAAACTTGAGAAGTACCAATAGCTGAGGAACAAGCGTAATTTCTAATTAATTGACTAAACTTTTCCAAGTCTATTTTTTCCGATAAATCCTTTTTAGTTTCAATATCTCTTAGCGCATAAGTCTGAGAAATTAAAGGTCTGCTTACCACCATGGTTAATAGCTCTGTATCAGCATCAACCTTTCTAGGTAACGTCGAAACTACTTCATTGGTGATTTGACGAGTAAGATCGTTAAAGCTATCAATATCAATAATTTCATATTTCTCATTAATTATCTTGGCATTGATTAACGAGCGATCAAATCCATTCTCTGCTAAAGCTACTGTTGAATACCCTAAAAGTAATATGGGTAAAACTCTACCAATCATATTTCCCCCTTAATTGTCTCATCACATCATTCGATGTTGAATTTGGGCTATTTATAAATATTAATACAACATAGTAATCTAAAAATTAAAAAAGGAGCCGAGGCTCCTAATTTTATTCTTCTGATAAATCCCACCAGTAACTATTACCTAAGTTCTCCAGGCGCTGCTGTGTTCTTGGTAGATAATCAGGATCAATCATATTCTGCATTTTGGAATACAGCATTCGATCTACGACCAGCTTACTGTACCAAAGATTCTGCAATGGAATATTACTCTTCAGGGTATTGGCCACTTCCATCATCCGGGTAGATTCTTTCCCCTCAATGATGTTGTTACCCATACCGGTTAGCAGCATACCCAACTTCATGCTTTGGCCTAATAATGGGCCACTGATAAAGTCTGATGCACTTCGACCGGTTGGATCTGAAAGTGCAGACATGATGTCCCCCAGGAAGGAAAGCCCGCCACCTTTAAGAAGTGACTTACCAAAGAAATCAATCGTAAATACAGGCTCTGGATTCTTACCATTGGCCAAGTTCTGGGTCTGAACGATCAATGCACCTGCTAAAGTTTGATAAGCCAGTAGCGAAGCTAGGAACGTCACCCGACTCTTAATATCTCCCTGGGCAAAGGCACGATGACCAATACGGAACATATAAGCCAATGGGAAGCCTTTGAACTGGAATAGGGTTCGGCCCAATTCCCCTTGGATAGTTCCGGCTTCACCTAAGTTAATGATGCTACGTTCACGTACACCTGCTTCAATAATAGCGACTGACTCCTCATTAAAGATATGAGTCTGGTATTTCATAGCAGCTTTATACCGGAAGTCAGCCAGTGCATTAGCATTGTCCTGCTTGTCCAGTGGCAAGAACTGCTTAATCACATCATCTGGTGCATTAAAGAAGTCATTCTGCGAAAGTACCGCCGTCCCATCTTCACGCTTACTTGGCTCCAGCTGCTGCCACAACTGCCAGTCACGTTCGGTAATACCGTTCCCCTGCAGGATCTTAAGATCATCTGCACCAAGATCCTTCCAATCCGTTTTACGGGTCATTTCAGCAAGCTTATTCATATGCACCAGATTAAGCGCTCGTTTCGCTCCTGCGGTGACGGCGTTCAGTCCTGATAGTTTCATAGTTGTTGCAGCAAAAGCCTGCATACGTGCATTAAAGCGGCCTGACTTGGTAGCACTACTGACAATATCAGCATCACCGAAACGGGTCATTGAACCGGCCATTTCGTTAATCCCAAGGCCAAACCGCAATGCTTCATCACGTGTGGCACCCTGTTTCAATTGCTTCATGTATTCAGGGAGGATCGATTTGGTATAGGACAGGCCCAGCATATTAGCGACCTTCTTCATACTGGCATGGTCGCCAAAGGTCGTCAGCGTGGTGCCACCTAATTTAGATGCAACCATTAAGGCACGTAATCCACCCATAACGTTACCTAAGGTTGAATCAATCGCCCGGGTATTGGCATCCAGAGTGTTATACATGGACATGGCCCGATGAGCCTGCTTATCAATCTCACCATGTTTCATGCCATTCTGTGGATCTGCTTTCAGTTTGATCTTGGCTTCATCCAATAACGACTCAAATGTATTACGAGGATTGGATCCAAGGTTCTGCATCATGGCCACTTCTGTACTCATGCGGTGAGTATGGTTTTTCAGAATCTCATGAAACCCTGCTTCATCATAAGTTCCATATTTCTTCTGATACGCCAGCCATGCGTCACCATCCTTGAAATGCAAAGCCCTGGACTCTTGGTGACGATTCGCCATCTTGGAGCGACCACCTACAGGCGATGCCCCTGCTTTGGCCTGTTTATTCAGTATCAGTAAGTCTTTGTTAGCGCCGTTGGTTGAGATGGTTTTATAAATCTCCTCAAGCATGGATTTAAGCTCCAGCTCATCCATCAACTCACCAGTCTCTTTGACATACTGATTACGATCTACTCCAGCCAATGCATCGTTCACCCATTCTGATTGATCTGTTAGGGCTACTTTCTTCTGATCATGTGATGTCATAAAGCCAAAGTTATCGAGCTTCTTAATATTCCCACCAGCCCGGTTGAAGGCTAAACGCATTTCCTCCAGGGCTGCACTTACTTCCTTGGCCATCGCCGTAATTTCTGGATTATCAGACTTGCCACCAAACATGACCCGGATAATGTCATCAGTCATGGCCTTGTTTACTGACATGCCAAAGCGTTCCTGTGTCTTGGTAAACACATCAGCAACCAATGACATCCAGCGACTGTGCAAGGCTTGGGATTGCTTCTCTATAGACTGGATACCACTCTGATCCGAGAAGTATGCAATCTTCCGCATTAAAGCTTGGACCGGGTTTAATTTAGGATGGTTATAGATTTCGTTCTGTAGCTGGGCCTTGATGATGGCATCCCGGGCAATGTTCTGATTGTTCTTAGCGATCTGGACGGCGAGATCCGTAGCAGTTTTCTGCGCAATCGCTTCAGCACGTTCAGCAGGACTTTTAAACATCCAATCAGGATCTGTTCTGGCCAGAGTATTTTGTGCCCGGATATACAGTGATGAAATACGATTACTATCAGCTGCACTTAATTTTCTTTTACCTAATGCCTTTGCAACTTGTTCTCTACATTCAGCTCTCATGCTGCTTCACTCCCAAATCTTAATGCGCAGCTTGCCAATGCTTTCACTGCCTGAATTTCATCTTTTGCGATTTCTTCTTGCTCTTTGACATAGTCCAATAGATCTCGGGATGACATCGTCACAATTTCTTCATTCCCGTTTTCATCCAGGCGCGTAAAGGTCACTTCCATATCGGGATCTGCTTCTAGAATTGAAACCGCTTCCCTACCGTCTGCCGTATCAGTGAATGCACCGTATTCCCCTTTGCTAGACTTGGTTAAGTCCGGTGCACCATCAACCTTAGATTTACCCGGCTTCCAGAACTCCCGTTCTAATGCCTGGGTAGCTTTATGCTGTACTGTAGTTAATTCAGGACTATCGGCTTTACCATTAGCAGGATGGGCAAATAAATCATTTCCATTACGTGTAGCCTTTACCGGGCTAATGGTGCCATCCTGATTAATCTGGCGCTGGAAGGTCGTATTAGAAGTACTATTGTGTAGTTCTTGAATAATCCCCCCATCATCCATTGACCGCTCTCGTTTAAGATAGTTTTGCGATCTGGTCGGCGTCCAGTTATCTACTCCGGCAACAATTGAGTTTTGCTGAATATTTGAATCTGATGTTCTGGCATTATTGATATCTAAAGTATTCGATTCTGGATCAGCAACCATAACCCGTTGTTGCTCTGGCTCAAGCTGGTAAAGATCCGAGTCCAATACATCCAAATTACGGTTAGCACTATTACCAGGCCCAGATAAATCGACTTGAGGTTCAACATACGGCGTTCGATAAGCACCACCTTCAGAATACTGATAATGCGCCGTAGCCTTGAGGTATTCCAGATCCTCCTTGGTCAATGGAGAAGATAGGGCTTCAAACTCCTCCTGGAGTGACTTCACACTATGCTCATCTGCACTGAGTACAAAGGGCATTGATTCAATTTCAGCATCAGATTGGGACTTGTAAGCGGGTGGTGCAGTTATATCAGACTCAAACTGTGGGAACTCTGATTCACTCCCCCGGACTTCGGTAGGATGTGCTGCATTCTGTGAACCGACATCACCATAAAGTTTAGCTATATCATTCCAGCGCTTTTCGTATTTGGCCTTTACCTGCCCTACGGTCATCCCATTGAATTGATGACTTGAAGTGATACCTTCTGCAATCTGTCTTGCAGTCTTCTTCTGATTGCCTTTACTCCAGCGTGTGGCCACATCTACAAAAAGCTCATTATCTTTGGCTTTCAAAAAGACTGGTCCACCACCTTCACCAAAGAAATGCAGATAGTAAAGTTCTAGGCCATTCGGATCTCGATTAAAGTGGCTGCGGAAAACCTTGGCATTGTGCTCGTAGTAGTTCAGGCCCGCTTTAATTTGATCATTACCATCAAACTTATCCTTACCTCCCATACGGGCAAAGGTGCTATCCAAAGTCTGGAATAAGCCGGTAGCGGACGATAGTAACTTACCGTTTCTGTCCTTTGGCTGGATTGAAGTGCTGAAAGTGCCACCAGTTTCCAAATGGGAAATGATTAAGGCATCCACTGGATTAATGCCTCGTTTAGAGGCTTCCTGAACAATCGTTTTTGTCCAAGGTTTTTTATCAAATACAGGATTAGTCAAAAGCTCCGCTATTACTGGCGCTTTATGTTCATCAGTATTGATAGCGCTTGGTCTTACAATAGCCTTCGGTGTACCTGTTATTGGTACCACTGGTGTACTGGTTACTACTGCTTTAGGTGTGCCTGTCACTGGTGCTTTTAAGCTGACCAGCTCATCATTCAGTGCACTCTCCATTGCACTATCCAATGCATCAAAGTGTGAATTGGCTTCTTTTGCATTGGTTGGACTAAATGGATTCGTGCCTTCTGCATGCTCTATGTTGGCCTGTATATGAGCTGCATCATTCATGGTATCTACATTACTATGGTCTTTAATCTGCTCTGGCCGTAATCGCCCTTTATTCGCCCATAAGTTGAGTAGTAAGGCCATCCCGCCGTTTGCTGCCAATGTAGACGGACTTAATGCATTTTCCTTTAATGCTTCGCCGTATTGAGCGACCTTCTTATTTTCATTGTTCTCTAAATATGAACCTTCGATATAGTCACCGGCTGAACCTGCTGCAGTAGCCAGCGCGGTAGTAGCTACGGCGTCAGCAATTACAGACTTAGACACACCATGGGTAGGAATAGCAAAACCCAAAGCATCTGCAACGCCTTTAACCGCGCCACCGGTGCGAGCTGTTTGTATATCCGCCCCTTTGTTAAGTAAGTCTGATTTCTCTGCTTCAAAGGTCTGGTACCCGAATAATCCAGAATTCAATGCCAAGCCTGGCACACCGCCTGTTCCTAAAGTAGTGACGGCGTTCCAGCCAATACGTGTAAAGTCTTTGGTCAGGCCATAGGTAAACTCACCTATGCCACCCAAATCATCAGGCTTAAAAATCTCAAGGTTTTGTGCTCTTAGAGCTGCTGCTTTCTTGTCACCACGAATCAAGGCATCCGGTGCAGTGGCAGCCTCAATGGTACCCATGGCAACACCGGAAACAGTACCTAATACGCCGTCACTAAATCCACCGCGCTCACTTTTAGGTTTAAAGCGAGGATCGTCCTGATTTAACGTTAATTCATCATCTGCTAAAAAATCCATCTCTACCTCATCTCACTTTAAAAGTTAAACGTGTTTGACGCTTCTTATCGGTGGCATCCATGATGTACTTGGTACCATTCTTGAAGTAATAGACGTATGGATTTTTAGGGTCTTGCTCTAAAGGCAGATCCAAGAAGAAGTCTTTATCAGATCCACCATAGTTGCGGGCATTGCGAGAGTTAAAGCTCTCCAGTTGCTCACGAAAAGCCTTTTCACCAACGGTATGAGGCCGTAACACTACTGATTTACTTCCGAAGAATCCCCCTGAGGTGAACTTGCCTCCTGTGACATTCTTGGCAGCTCTATTGAAAAGCTCTTCATCAATGGTTTTATTTAAAATATTGCCTTTGGTATCAGTCACCTTCTCAGCTTTTTGAACCAAATAAGCATAGTTGGCTTTGATTGAATCCAGATAGATTTGAAAGTCAGGTTTACCTGGTGAAGTAATACCAGCTAAATACGTTTCTGTTTGCTTTGTTAAACCGTTTTCATCTACTTTGACCAAGCCTTTTTCAATCAGATCCTGACCGGTAATAATCTGGCCAGCAATATCTTGTAGCCCCCTATTATTGAGTGAAGCGGATAAACGATATGAGCCACTTTCACCAGCAATACTGTTGATCATGTCTCTAGATGCATTGGCATTGCCAGCACTAGATTTATAGAGGCTAGTCACTAAATTCAACTTATCGCCTGGTCTAGCTTTTTCCCAGAACTGCTTTAATTCAGATTGCTGTTGTGTAGAGAAAGGATTTAACGACCCTACAGTACCGTTCAATACATTGTTCGCGTGAATAGACTTAATGTTTTTAGATAAGGCATTAATGGCATCAGGATTGCCGCTCAAAATCGCATGAGTAGGTACTACTGTCAGCTCTTGGCCAGTCTTGATTGAGTACGCCAGAGCTGAATTATTTTTCTCATAGCCCAACATATTCTCATGCGTTTTAGACAGAAGGTTTAACTTCCAGCTCACGTCTTTAGCATTATCTTGCGCCGTATTTTGAGCCTCTGAACGCTTTTTACTGAGGTAAGCTTCACGCTCATCCGCTCCCAGTCTCATGAACTGCTGTACTTCAACCAAAGCCCCGCTGTACTGAACAAACTCAGATTCTTTCCCTGTCCCCTTAACACGTGCTAAGCGCGATTTAATCACGTCTTCACTTGGGATCAAGCCTGTTTCAATATCTGCCTTCATCTCAGTAACAGCATCTTTTGCATCATCTTCTAACTGCTTTTGCTGTAAGGCAACTGCCCGGTTATTCTGATCGATTTGACTTGATACCCGTCCACTCCAGTAGACGGCCTGCTCTTGAGTTAAATTAGGGTGTTTTGCTATTACAGCCTCAGGAGTGGATAGCTCAGTCAGCTTTTCGTTGTCTGACTTATTTCCCAAATAAAATGTGGATACATCATTGCCGGCCCGATTATTTTTGTACTCGTTAAAAGCATTCTGTACATGCGCTAAGGGTAAATTTTCGGACTGTCCATATAAAGCCATACCACTCCAAACATCCTGCTCAGAAGCGTTTGGATTTTTGAGGTAGTTTTCTCGCATATCCTTTAATTTCACAATGGCCTGTTGCTGCTTCGACTTCTGCGCGATCGGCAAATACTTCGATGCACTCTGGTAAGAATGCTGCTCAAAATAATTATTAAAGTTCTGCTCAAACTGTTTAGGTATTAGGTCTTTGTACTGACCTTTGATTGTTTCTAAGCTCTTTTGGCGTTGAACTACGGCGTCATCATAGGCAATTGCACCACTTTGCATTTTAAGCAAAAGGTCATCATCCACTACACTGATGTCCGCGCCAACCTTAGAGGATTGCAATGCAAAATCGGCTTTAGCTTTTTTGTCTTGCTCCGCCTTTTTCTGCTCAGCTTGTTGTGTAGCAACTTGTCCTATAGCCTGACCCAAGTTAATACCAGCCTGTGCTAATTGGCCTGTGTTGCGCTGTGGCATCTGGGTACGCTCAACCTGTGGCATTGCATTGCCAAAGTTGCCCATCGGGATTCTAGCCATTTTCTTTCTCGAAGTAATTTACTCAATACTTCAAAATTAAATGGTTACATGTCCTCAAAAAATGGGTGTGTACAGCAATGAAAAAAAGGAGGCTATGAAAGCCCCCTTTTATACTAGAATATTCTTAAAAAGAATGTGAAATGCTTCTAATACCGGACTTTCGGCCTACAGCGAGTGATTGTAATACTGGCTTTATAAACTGAATTTTTTTAACAATTTGTCTGACTTCATAATCAAACGTATTCCGATTAAGTAAACGCTTAAACTCATGATTAGGATCCAGATGGTATGCCGTAATGATTAATGGATTAGGTGCGTAACTCAAACTTTTAAGAATCGCGAACAAATGCCTAAAGTAAAATGCCTTATTATTTTTATTCGCCAAATAAGTGAGCCGGTGGATCAGCTCTTCCAGGTGGGATGCTATCTTTAATAATTGAGCCTGGTATTCGCTATTAAATAATTGACTCGACTCCTTCCCATTAGTTTGTCTCTGAAACTCATCAATTAAATATTCAATACCATTGCATAGCTGAATGGATCTCTCCATTTCATCACAATCTAATGGCTTAAAAGCTGTTGTCTTAATATTCCCCATATTCCTACACACTCCGGTAATTAATTCTTGGAATATCCTGATCTGTCTTATCAGTAAGAGTTTTCCATAGTTCTATTAATGCTTCACCATTTTCATAGTTAGGTACGCCACCGCGTGCCCATTCATTTATCGCAGAGGGGCCAGACACTGGTAATAAATGCGCAATCTTTTCAGGAGTCATTTCATGGTATTTCTTTAACTCAAAAATCATCTCTTCATAATTAGGCGCGACGTATTTAGATTCTGCTTTAAGAAAAATTAGCCTTTTGGATACTTCGAAATTATTAAGCTCAATATAAATCCCCATAACCCCTTCCTCTAATAAGTTTCAAATTATTAGGAGGCAATCCAAGTCCCCAAAAAATGGGTGTATTTCGACAAAACGCGCGCGCGCGCGAGGGAGACCGCTCAACACTATATTTTTAGCCTTCAACTCCACCTGGTAATCAATTGCCCTGCTTCAATCATCTTTAAGACTACGGCGTATCCAAGCAGGTCAAATCATACTTTTTAAAAGCATGCCTAAAACGCTCTTATTCGCCGTATTAGCCACTTTAATATTTTCATGTACCCTTAATCATTTTTCTTATTAGAATTGCTCAGTGAAGAACTGGATGCAAAATCAAGCTATAGATTTATTCACTTTTAGATATTTTTCAAAAATTACTAGCTTCATCAAAATCCCAACGTCAAAGCATTCTAATGAGCACTTGAAACGTTGTGCTTTTCTTCTCAGAGAAACTGACAGATTCTTTGATAGGTTCATTGATAGGTTCTGCATCCCAAAAACGGGTACATTCAAAATCCCAAAAACGGGATCGTTCAAAACCCCAATATTGGGAATATTACCGTTTTCGGAATGATCCCAATATTGGGTAGATTTCAATTTCCAAAGATTATTAGAGATTGAAACAGATTAATGAGTAGCTTTAGATCTTGACCGACTCTTTTTATTTATATAAATCTTGTCTGCATTCTGGCATGTCAATTCAAACTCTTTCATATTCTGAGCCTTTTTAGCAGTAAACCGTACATAGTGAAGATTTCGAGGGAAATACATTTGATTTAGCTTCTTATGGTTTGGATCCCTACTATTTAATTTTGATCTGGTCTTGGCCTGTAACTTTCCAATTTGGTGCCGGGTTCCATGGAAATTACCATGTGCACTTAATCGATATGTAGCTTCTTTTAATCGATCTGCCTTACCTGTAGAGATTAAATCAATCTTCTTATCTAACTCCCTTTCAGCCGACTGCATAAAATCTTTTGATAGATACCAGGTGTAGCGGACTTTCTTCTGAGAATGACGCTGGAAAAACTCCAAGTGCTTTTTACGAACTCCACGTAATACCCTAGTCAGTTCTTTTAATCGATCGTTATAACTCACATTAGTATTAAACTTAATCCCAAACCGATTTAATAAAAACTGACTTACAGAGGTTTGATTCCAGCGAGTATGTTTATTTTCAAGGAAGGCAAAACCAAAATTTCTATTAATACCTGCAAGACGTTTTAATTCAAAATTTTCGAACGGTTTAAAAATTCGGTAAATTGAATTCTTATTACTATCAATTGTCTTTGTTCGGATCGTCTTGGTATTAAATATCACTCCAAACTGTTCTGGGTGATAGTAAGTTTTAGAAAATTGAGGCTTAAGATCACTGAACTCTATGTATTGTCCAAGTACATAATCTCCATAGCGTAGCAGCTTCTCTTTTTTGACAGTTAAAATACTGTTGAGCTTTTGCTTTTGTACCATGCTGGAATTTTTAGCGAGTATTTCTTTTAGCGTCAGCTTACTTCTTCGTGCTTCTCTATAGCCTGTGGTAAATAACCAGAACTGGAATACATCATTCCTTGCCGGATCATAATTGATAACTAAACTCCACACTGGTTCCCCATAATCTGATTTTCGCTTGCGTAAAGATTCATCCAGATTGAGACCATACTCCAAGATCAACTTTGGAATGACAGTATGGAACTTTGAAAAACTAACAGAATCAGAGAACCAAAACTTTGCACTGCCGTTAGAAATGCACTGCATTAAGCTTAAAAGACAATCAGTTTTCGTTGTGGTGTAGTAGATCATTATTCATTCAAAAGTGTATTTTTATGCGGAAAGCATAAAAGTTTATCTTTGATTCAAAAAGCATAAAAAACGCCATATTCATGAAGTAGGCTTTTTTTTAAGCACTGATGGTCTTTCTATAAATAAGAGTTCCTGTTTAAAGATATTTTGTTCAGATATACACTCAAGAGCACACCTTTTAACTGCACTAAAAGTGTAGTTCATTCAGATCCCGTCCAACCTCCAATTTAGGATTGGAGATCATAATTCTAAGATCAGAGTAAAAATCATGCCTAAAGAATCATTAAATAAAATTAAAGGAATTTGGTTTAAATTTAACAACCAAAATAAGATGCAAACAATTACTCTTGAAGAAATCCATTCTGACTGTATGGATCAAGGAATTGAAATATTAGAAATAGAAGAAACTAAGTTTGGTTTTAATCAAACTATTCCTGCAATTAAGCTTACAACTTTAGAGAATGTCACCGTCTTAATGCCACGTTATAAATTATCTGAAATTAAAATTTATCAAAATAATATTTTACCACTCCAAAAAGAAGAGAATTTCTGGACTCAAGTTGACTGGTTTCTACCTGTATTTATGACTCGTGAGCAAATAAATGAAGGGTTCAAAATAACCAATTTGAAAATTGGTTATCAAGATATTTTGTCTAGAGAAGAGCTCCAAAACCGCTTTAAGGAGTTTTTCCCAACTGTATATAACTTCTCTAATATTATTCCAATAACTGTACAAACTTTCTCTGATTCAATAGCGATATCAAAACATGTACCATTAATTAAAGAATCAATTTTAGCTTTTTATAGCGGAATGAAAGTGACTTCTATAGCATCTTTAATTCCAATAATTGAAGATATTTTAAATACTATTATTGAGGACTCCGTTGAGAATCTTGATTTAAAAACTAAAGTTGATCGATGCATAAAACGTGCTATAGACAATATAAAGCATGATCATATATTAGGTGTAGATTGGATTCCTGAAGAGTATGTCCAAGATGATGTTCTAAAGGTAATGAATGAACGTATTAGAATTATTATGTTGATTGGAAACTGGCTTAAAAATAGTTTTTATGAAAACACTGATAACTATCAAAATACTTCTGGTTTTAACCGGCACTTTTTTGCACATGCTAAATCAGAAATTTGGCAAAATCCCTCTAATTTTTTTCGAGCCATGGGGCTAATTCAAGCATTAGCATTTATTGAATGTTTTGCAATGAAACAATCTAAGGTTTCAATTTTCCCACCAACTTTAGATAGAAGATCAGAGTCTTTTCGTAATGATGTCTTTGCTTGCTTAAATACCCAGGCCATTAAAAACCATATCTTGCAGCAATTACAAATTGATCATTGCCTACCTTTTAACCCTACTGCCTCTGATGATGGCTGGTTAGGTCGCGCAGCAATTCTCTCAACTAAGATGAACGATGAAATAGTAAAAAAACTCAGAGATAATGGGTGGCAATGTCATTTTTTTGGCCAACCTATCAAATCAGGCGAATACATAACTGTACAAGCTTCAAAAGATAGTAAAAATATAGGTATAGCACTTTTATATAGCTGTGCTACGGACAATGCGGTTTACAAAGAACTCGAGAAGACTTGTGATTATATTCTTTATCAAGGAGCTCCCTACCATCAGTCTTCTTATGCTCATGGTGTTAAGAAGCATGTAGGACCTTTGAATGCTTGGTTAACTCCGAATTAGCCTAGATTTCGATTAGGATTTGTAAAAAGGTATGAGCCTTACAGTAGAGATAAAGGATCAAATTCAGTGCTCAGCCGCTTATATCTTTTTCTGCTATCAACCTTATTCAATATATATGATTTCGCATATCGATTATTAAGGAATCAAATTAACGATACGTGATCTGATATTTTTTCTTTATTCACTTGTCGGTATATTTGTCGGTACATTTAATTTTATACATTTTTATAATTATTATTTTCAATAACTTATAACTATATTCAGACTTCCTCTTTCACCGCCAAATTCAACTCTTATGAAGTCCCATAAGGTCTAAAAAAGCTTAAATCTAAAGGGTTTAAGCTTTTTCTATGTCTTATACAATCTACTTGATCTATTGCAAGCTTGATGCAGTTGGGGGTATAACTAGGGGTATAATATTTTACCCCTAAAATTATACCCCCAATTCTGTGGAATTATTGCCATGCTTACAGATGCTCAAGTCAGAAAAATAAAACCTTCAGAAAAGAAAACCAAATACTCTGATGAAAAAGGGATGTATCTAGAGGTCACTCCTTCTGGAGGAATGCATTGGCGAATGAAGTTCCGTTTGAATGGAAAAGAGAATATCTTCAGTATTGGTACATACCCTGAAACTACGCTTGCACAAGCTCGTCGTGCTAGAGATGAAGCACGATTAAAGCTTAAAGATGGGATTAATCCCAATAAAGAGAAAAAGCAAAAGAAACAACAAGCCGATGAAAGCATTCTTTTCAAAGCGCTTGCTATGGAGTGGATGGAGGATCGTAAGGCTGTCATTAAAGAAGGTACATATTTACGTGACCTATCTGTATTTGAAAAAGACCTTTTCCCTGCTTTAGGTAATATACCTATTGATCAGATTAAAGGAAAAGATGTCCTTGCTTGTGCTAAGCAAATTGAAGCACGTGGTGCTCAGGAGATGGCTAAACGCTCTATTCCTTTAGCTGGGCGTATTTTTCGTTATGCGATCCGTAAAGGACTCATTGAGAATGACCCTACACCCCACCTTCAAGAAGCTCTCAAGCCACGTAAAGTAAAACATATGGCTCGCCTAGATATTTCTGAGTTTCCGCCTTTCTTAGAACGGATGGATCGTTATCACGGCAATATCTTGGTTAAGACAGCTTTACAGTTTATGACTCTAACATTTGTAAGAACTGCCGAGCTCATTAACATGGAATGGAATGAGATTGATTTTGATAATCGTTTATGGAGAATTCCAGCTTATAAGATGAAAATGGCTTTACCACATATTGTTCCTTTATCTAGGCAGGCTATTGAATTACTCAAAGGGTTACAGCCCATTACTGGTAATAAGCAATTTGTTTTTTATAACCACAGTACAGCTAAGCCTCTGAGCAACAATGCTCTGTTAAGTGCGATTCGCACCATGGGATATACGGGAAAAATGACTGGTCATGGGTTCCGTGGACTTGCATCTACTACACTACATGAGCAAGGCTATATGCATGATGCAATTGAAATACAGTTAGCACATACTGTCGGAAATGCCGTCTCTCAAGCCTACAACCATGCACAACATTTAGAATATAGAACTAAGATGATGCAGGAATGGTCAGACTTTATTGATAGTTTGAGAAACAAAATAGTGCCTTTTCCGAAGCAAAAGATAGGGTAAATAGTCTATGCAATAGGCTAAATTTTTGGGCTATTTTGCAACCATGATATTTTTTCTCTTCAAAACTTCTAAAAGTTTCTATAGTAGGCTTTTTATTCCAGTAGCCACCGAAGTGGCTACTGGAATAAAGTTAAATGTCATTTTAATAAATAATTAAACAATATATTGAATATGTAGAATGATCTAAGATTACCTTGACTTACAGTTTCCTTATAATACAGCTGTAACAACTTGATCTATGTTTGTACGTTGCTCATTTTCATCAGCAAATTTATATTGGTCTATTCTTTGCCCATTAATTGTCCAAGCCAAAAGAGCTAAATTCAATAAAACTTGCTGACGCTGTAGAATCTGCTCCTTTTTCCATTCAGTAAAAGCATACTTATAATCATGGATAAATTGATTGGTTGAGGTATTTTTACCAATACTAAACTCATTATCTAGCATTTTACTCAGTACTAATGCTGAATTTTTATACTCAGATTGCTTTTGTTTAAACCAATCTGCACTTAGGTTATTAAAATTATTAACCGCCTGATTAATCTGACTTTCTAATAATGTCACATTACCTAACATATAAACTTGGCCACTATATTCTAAATAGTCAGCCCCATACTCTTCAGGAATTACATCAGCCTTAGGTGTCTGAGGTAAAATATGTTCAACTTGCAGACTTTGGATAAATCCATGGTCCTTGAGTGGCATATTACAAAGCTCAGCCGCTTTATTTTCCAATGTACCTAGAATATAACGCAGACGATAAAGCGGATTAAAAGCATCATGACGTTTCGTTAAGAAGGTTTGTTTAAATTCTGCCGCCTTTTTAGTTATATATTTTGCAATAGTTTTTTCAACAGCAACTTTTACCTGTTCAATGGTTTTTAAGCCACGGAAATATTGCACCCATATACTAAAATTGTTCTCGTTATATTTTGCCTGTATACCTAATGTATTACTCACAAAAAACAAAGTTTCTAATTGTTTTGCAAGATAATTGATCACTTCATCTTCACAATTAACATCTAAGGCCAACAACAGTAATAAGTGCTGTCTGGACATATATTTATTAATGTAGCCTATATTAACTACAGCAGGGTAAGCTTGATGATGATCAGCTAAACTTGTCGCATTAACTAATTTTGAATAGCGTTCTGAAGCACTCAATAATGCATTTACAAATTCGATTGGTTTATTTTTATAGTTGATTAATGGCTCACCCTCAGAAATGATCCATTTATAAATATCTTCCTCACGTAGAATTCCATTATTACAGTAACGTGCCATTAAGAAATATCGTAGGAAGCGTAATGGGTTCTCCCCTTCCTTACATGCATGGATATTTCCAACAACCATTTTCCATTTAGATTTGATATCCGGAAAATCTTTTTCATTAGCTTCACTAAAAATAAGATTTTTAACCAAATCCATAGCATCCAGGCTTGCCCCACGCTGATTACTGGTTTCAAATATTTTCAATGCGCCATGAAGGTCCGCAGAAACAATAAAAACTAGGACAATTTTATTAAAAAAGAAAGTAATAAAATCAACCAGATGCTCTTGTCCTTCATTCTTCAAACTTGCAATATATTCATACATCGCATCATAGGCAGCCTGCATTTTTTGAATAGATGGCGTAACTTTACCTTTGTATTCTTTTTTATGAATAAGATAGCCTAAATAATTTTGGCTTTCTTCGTATTGCAACTCTACACGGTTTTGATGGGTTGCCGTTTTCATATTGAAAGTCGATAACCATGATTTAATCGCGTTATAAAAGTTTTCAGCAGATTCAGTACGGGTAATACTTTCTAAAAAATCTTTTAATGCACAGAGAGTTAGTACAATTGTAGTAAGACGTTGCTGACCATCTATGACATCATAATTATCCTGTTTTTTAACAATAATTACAGACCCTAGATAGTAGCTCGAATCATTATTTGAAGTTTCAAAAGCATTATCTATATCTGTGATGAATTGTTTTACTTGATCATTAGCTTTCCATACATATTCCCTTTGATAATCAGGAACAATAAAGAATTGATTAATATCTGAAATACTTTTTACTTGGGCATCAATTTGCATTCTCTTTCCCCCTCTCTCTAAAATTACCCACCACTCAACATATCAAAGATCACTCTCGCAAAGATGCTGGCCTTCGCCGGATCAGACAGCAACTGCATCATCTGCTCCTGATGTGCCGCACTACTGCCAAGAATGGCATCATCCATCGCTTTCGGGAAATCACCCAGCATGGCTTGTTCACGGGTATTGTTGGCGATCTGCTTCATCACAATCTCATTTTCCGCCAGCTTGTCACGTACCGTATAGGCATAGTTGAGCATATCTTTATCGGTTAGGTTATCAGTGATAAAGACATCATTCAGACGCTCAATAATCTGTGACAGGAACTCTTCTTTCTTATCGCGTGGCTTGGCTGCACCGAGGTCATTGCCCGGTTCTAGCTTAAAATCTTCGGCATCTTCTTTCAGCTTGATGTCCTGCTGACGGATCTTGGACAAGCGGTAATGGCTCATACTGACATTACTTAGATCCACCTCATCGTCTTTCGTTGCGGTTTCACGCAGCAATGGACGCAGGTTACGCGCATACAGACTGAGCTTCTCCAGTTCTTTGTCATCGTAGTCCACGATCTGTGACATAAACTCGTAGAAACGGGTAAAACTTCCCAAGTCTTTTTTAAAGATTTCCAGCTTGTCTTTTTCAAGCTTAGCCTCTTTAAAGGCATTGTCGGCATTGGCAATCAGCACCGCATCATTGGTTTTCTTGCAGCGTTCCAGCATGTCACGGGTGGTGTTATAGGCTTCGATGGCCTGACTATAACGTTTCTGCCAGCGTTCAACCGCGGGTTTGCAGATATTACTGATCGCAGCATTGGATTTGTTCTTGGTAAAAAAGGCTTCTACAAACTGTTCAACTTCCGTCCACAGAAAAATCTTGGTAGCTTTCAGCTTTTCAAACAAGTCAAAGATCTGATCCGGATTCGATACATCAGCCAGTTCTGCGGTTTGATAGTAAGGCTGGAAGGCCCCAAGAATGTCTTCAGGATCGTTAAAGAAATCCAAGACAAAGGTGCCAGATTCCGCTTTGCCCGGATAGGTACGGTTCAAGCGTGACAAGGTTTGTACGCACTCAACACCACCCAGCTTTTTGTCTACGTACATGGCACACAGTTTCGGTTGGTCAAAGCCAGTCTGGAACTTGTTGGCCACCAGCATCACCTGATAGTCATCACTATCAAAGGCCTTACGCATTTCCCGCCCTTTCAGTCCCGGGTTCATGTTGCGTTCATTAAAGGTCTGCCCGACTAAACCACTGCTGTCGGTATCCTTGTCATTAAACTCAACCTCACCCGAGAATGCGACCATAGCCTGAATGGACTTATAGCCCTGATCCGTCACGTATTTATCAAAAGCGAGCTTGTAACGCACCGCTTCTTTACGTGAACTGGTCACCACCATGGCTTTGGCTTGTCCACCCAATAAGCCCATCACGTTATTTTTGAAATGCTCGACAATGACTTTCACTTTCTGAGAAATGTTGTGGTCATGCAGGCGCACCCACTGATTCAGTCTGATCTTGGCTTTTTTGGCATCGACCTGTTTGTCGGCTTCTTCAATTTTCTGTTTGAGCTTATACACCACTTTATAGTTGGTATAGTTTTTCAGCACATCCAGAATAAAGCCTTCTTCAATTGCTTGGCGCATGGAGTAGACATGGAAAGCTTCCGGCTTGTTTTGCTTGGATGGCGGTAGCTCAGGATTGGGTACACGGCCAAACAGTTGCAGGGTTTTGTCTTTAGGTGTCGCGGTAAAGGCATAGTAGCTGAGGTTATTACTGCCCTTACGTGCAGCCACCACCGCATCCAGAATATCTTCCGAAGACAGTTCAGCATCCTCTTCGCGCTCTTCCAGCATCAACACTTCTTTCAGTTGTCGTGCCGTAGAACCGCTTTGTGAAGAATGCGCTTCATCGGCAATCACCGCATAACGTCGCTGTTTCAGATTGGTACTGTTTTCAATCGCACGCAGCACAAAGGGGAAAGTCTGGATGGTCACAATGATAATCGGCTGTGAGGTTTCCAGTGCTTTGGCCAGTTTTTCCGATTTGGAGCCATCACCCTCTTTGTTATTGATGCGTCCGACCACGCCATCGGCATGTTCAAACTGGTAGATGGTGTCCTGTAGCTGGGCATCCAGAATCGTACGGTCAGTGACCACAATCACCGAATCAAACAGTTTCTGATTGTGTTGATCGTACAGGGTCGACAGCTGATGTGCTGTCCAAGCAATCGAGTTGGACTTACCTGAACCTGCACTGTGCTGAATCAGATATTTCTGTCCAGTGCCCTCCTCTAAGGCGGCATTGATCAGTTTAGTGACCACATCCCACTGGTGGTAACGTGGGAAGATCAGTAGTTCTTTTTTGTACTTGCGTCCTTCCCAGTTTTCTTTCTCTTCAATTTGCAGATGGACAAAACGTGCAATGATATTCAGCAAATTGTCTGGGGTGAGAACTTCATTCCACAGATAGGCGGTGGCGTACTGATTTTGGTCTTTCGGCACGTCATTGCCTGCACCACCTTCCGCTGTACCCTTGTTGAACGGCAGGAAGAAGGTATCTTCTCCGGCCAGTTGAGTCGCCATATAGACTTCGTACTGACTGACGGCAAAGTGTACCAATGCGCCACGCTTAAACATCAGCAAGGGTTCAGGCTTGTTGGTTTCTGGATCTTTCGGAAAGCGGGTGCGCTTGTACTGCAACATGGCATTCTGCACGGCCTGTTTAAACTCGGACTTGAGTTCCAGTGTTGCCACCGGAAAGCCGTTGATAAACAGGACTAGGTCAATGCGCCATTTCTTGGCCTGTTTGCCGGTGTCCTGTAACTCGGCAGCGGTGGCATAGGGGCTATAGACCAATTCTGGCACAATGCGGCAGATGTTCTTTTTGTAATTGGCTAAGGTATCGGGATTCAGCGCATGTTCAGGTTTAAACTGACAGAGGAAAAATCGTGCGCTGCGGGTTTTCACTCCGTGACGCAATACACCCAAGGTGCCATAGCTGCGTGACTGTTCATCAGTGGCATTGATGTCGGCTTTCTTCAGTTGGGCAACCACGGCTTCTAGAAAATGCCGTTCGGTATCTTGCGGAAAAATGCGCTGAAACTTCTGCCAGTCTTGTGCTTGGGTCTGTTGCACAAAATCCAGTACGTCCTGCTCATACAAGGCGGTTTCACGGTTGTAGCCTTGTGCTGAGCCGATCATCCAACCGTGACTTTGCATTTGCGCCACGATATCTTGTTGAAAAATGCTTTCTAAAGTTGCATCCATGATGCTTGCCCCCAAAAAACTGCATTTTGCAGACAGCGTCTGCATAATCTTTGTAAATAAAATGAATTTTTCAAATCACACCTGCCACACTCACGGTCGGCATGGGTTCGTCAATATTGTGTGCCAGTGTGACCCCGTCATTCATTGGATTTGATCTGTTTGCCAAATGGGATAACTTTCCCACTGTTCAGGAAATCCCATCCATGTTTTAGAAATGTTGCGGTGCGTGCGTAACAGATAGAGTAAGCGATTACGCCATGTATGCTTTGGTGCAATCTTATCCATGAAATGCAATAAAAAAACTAGGCTGTTATAAAGTTTTCTGTCTGCTGAAATATTTTGATCAAAATTGCATTGCGGCTTTAAACCTGCTGGTTTGCTGCGAGGTTGTGCAATCGTTTTCGTCAATTTACGATTCCATAATCTGGCATGATGTGCACAAATATTTCTTAAATAAACAAAATGCTGTAATAGCCCTTCAAACTGTTTTTCATCGCAATCAAAATGACTGGAAATGGCTTTACGTGTCTGAATCGGTGCCAAGAGCTGATACCACTTAGACAGTTGACCAAAACTCATGACTTCGCAGGTTGCCCAAATCGGTGGTAATTCAGGATCATCATAGGTACGTTTATAATGTTCTATAAAGACCTCATCTGCCCGGGAAACTTCAGTTTTCAGTGATTCGAGTAAGCTGTTCCATCTAAAGGCAGGTTTAAAGTACTGACTTTGCAGATAGGCATGACAGCCATGCCGATGTGCCAGTTCATACGCAAAACGGGTACGGATCGCCACTTCTACACGTTCTATGGCATCTAGGATAAGTAGCCTTAATTCACGGTCAAAGATGTACAGTTCAAGCACCTGTTCAAAACTGGTATCAGGTTTAAAACAATGCGGTGAATGGGTGTTTTCAAAAGGAAGCCAATAGGCACCTAAGCGATAATAATTGATTTGCTCTAGGTAAAATTGTGCATCTTGCTCGTTAACAAACTGCATACCACGCGCTTTTAATAGCTCGATTTGTTCAGCAAAGGTTTTGGCAGGCTTATTGAAAGGCTTCATAGGTGGCTTGCCCTGATTGTTATATTTTTTAGGGCGGTAGAAACAAGTAACCCGACAGTTTGAGGATGCAATTGCTTGCCTAGCCTTGTCGGGTGTTGTTGAGCGTATAGTGCATGATAGTGGGCCATTATGCAATAGCCTTGTGTATAGCAGTTGTTTAAGAAACGTGATGCCCTCATGCGCTGAACTCCGTGTGTGCCTCAGCAACCGTTGGCGATTGCCAGTGGCGCACGTCGATTTTGCCAGTGACTACGGCTGAGATTAAGGCAGTTCGGCGTTCTTGCATTAATGAAATTGCTGATTCTGCTTTTAAAATTAATTCATCCTGCTTGGTAACATAATGATCAATATACTCAACAATTTTCTGTTGTTCTTGAAGTGATGGAAGAGCAATTTTATACTTAACAACATTATTAACGTTTAAGTTACCAACGCCTCCACCTGTTACCGTTCCCTCATAATTCAGGAACTTGCAATAATCCGTTCCAAAGAAATACATAACGAATTTATTATTAGCAATATTAGAATTTACCCGAATGTGAGTTAAGCTAACATATATTGAAAATTCCAAATCTATATCAACAATACAAGCTTCTCCTATTCCCGCACCTACTCGCGTTACCAAAATATCGCCTAACTCAGGCTTCCGATATTTGGTTAATTGCTCATGTAATGAATGAGGAATGTAGTTAAACTTATGCAGAGATAATTTATTGTTCTTGATATTTTGTGCAGATAAAAATGGCATTCCTACATCTTCTTCAACATAAGTAGGCGTTGATGCGACACCACAAGTGATAATAGGTGCTATATGTGCAAATTTCCAGATTCCCCAATGCTCCGGCACTTTCCCTAACCATTCCACGCCTGAATCTTTCATTTTTACATTAGGATTTAAACCTTTGGTCACGGCATGGCTAATCACCGCCTGGCGTTTTTCTTTCAGCAGTTCAATCAGTTGTTGTTGTTTTTCAATCAGGTGATCGATTTTGGTGGTTTCGTGGTCGAGGAAATTTCTAATCTGATTTCGTTCGAAAACACTGGGAGGTAAAGAAAACTCAAAATTATTGAGGTTCTCTTGTGTCATACTTGGTAAAGCTGTATTAGTTGAATAGCGATTAAAGAGAATAGTTTTGCTTAAGTAATAAAAATATTTTACATCAATGTCCTTATTCACTTCAGTGTAATACATCGTATCAACTGTCCAAAATGGCTCATCAATATAAAGTGGTTTATCAATTGTCCCTTTGCGCCCCAAGAGCACTGAAGGCCTATTAAACATATAAGTAGAGCTAAAAGTAAATTGCCCACCCGATCCCATAACAGGGAAGCCTGTTTCAGTTTCTACATGCTTATAATCTTGACCATTTCTAATTTTTGCCAAGAATTTTAATCGCGTTAATTTCCAATGACTCGGAATCTCACCTAACCATTGAACACCTGAATCCTTATACTCCGCATAGGCCTGATACTTTGCCATTAGGAATGCACCTCTTGTAACAGCTGCATAATCTCGGCACTCACCGCATCCAGATCTGCATCAATCTCTATTAAATCACGTGGTGGCTGGTACACGTAGAAATGACGGTTAAACGGAATTTCATAACCAACAATACCAATCTCGCCATCCTTTTCATCGCGCTTGTCGGCATTGATCCATGCATCAGGCACATGGGGCTGTACTTCACGTTTAAAGTACTCTTCGATCAATTCTGTGGTGCTGACTTTTGGATTCAGTGCAATGTTCTCTGCATCACGCAAGTCACCATCCTGCACAAACTCAACAACTTTGCCCTGGTAGCTAAACTGGCCATATAGTGGATTTTCGGCCTGTTTCAGTACCTTGTTAATCACCGGTTCCGCTTCCGAATTCTTCCAGGTAATGGCGTCTAACAGCTGTTTCTTCTCTTTGGCATCCAGCTTGATGTCGGTTTGTTTCAGGGCTTTTTTCAGCACTTCATCAAACTGGTTAAAATCATCAAACTGCTCAGTGCCAATCACGGCCTGTAACGCTTGGGCTTTTTCCATCAAGGCTTTCTGGAACAGCCAGATTTTGCTGTCCAGTACCTCTTTAATGTCTTTTTCTTTTAGCTCAGGGAACTCGGCTTTAATCAGGGCACGCACCTCAAGCGCCACATCCTGCAACTGACCATAAGTTTCTACTGTCCACGCTGTACCAAAGGCTGTGCCCAATTGCGCATCTATACTTTTCATCACAGCATTAAACGGTTTCGGCGCAAAACGTAATGCAGCAATCGCGCTATCCGTGATCTGTGCCGATAAACGTAATGGACGTTCAATGGTCACGCGACGGTAGCCAAATTCATGGCTGTCAAAAATCTTGCTGGCGAATGGTTTTTGCTGTTCGGTTTCGCCATCCTGTGCCAAGGTGTCTACCGCCACAAAGTCACCGTAATTTTGGGTAATGGTGGCAATTTCAGCTTCAGTCAGATAGTTACGTTTTGAACCCAGCGACTTACGCATTTTGGTACTAAGGTTTGAGGCATTGATCAGCTGTACCTTGCCTTTACGTTCAGCGGCTTTTTTATTGCTGAGTACCCAGATATAGGTGGCAATCCCGGTGTTGTAGAACATGTCGTTGGGTAGGGCAATGATTGCTTCAAGCAAGTCGGCTTCTAAAATGTAGCGACGGATCTCGCTTTCACCACTGCCTGCACTACCGGTAAATAAAGGTGAACCATTCAGGATAATCCCGATGCGGCTGCCGCTCTCACTACTACTGGCATCACGCATCTTGCTGATCAGGTGCATCAGGAATAATAGTGAACCATCCGATACCCGTGGCAAGCCTGCACCGAAACGGCCATCAAAGCCTTTTTGTTCATGCTCGTCCTTGATGTCCTGTTCGATTTTTTTCCAGTCCACCCCAAAAGGTGGGTTAGACAGCATGTAGTCAAACTGATCGACCGAGAGTTGATCATTCGACAGCGTGTTACCCAGTTTAATCCGGCTCACGTCTTGGCCTTTGATCAGCATGTCGGCTTTACAGATAGCGTAGGATTCTGGATTGAGTTCCTGACCAAAGGCACGCATCACCGCATTCGGGTTCAGCTCATGCAGATATTCCATACCTGAAGACAGGAAGCCGCCTGTTCCGCAAGTCGGGTCATAAATGGTACGGATAATGCCGTCTTTGGTCAGCACGTCATCATCTTCCATAAACACCAGTGCCGTGGTCAAACGTACAATGTCACGCGGGGTAAAGTGTTCCCCAGCCGTTTCATTAGAACCTTCGGCAAAACGACGGATCAGTTCTTCAAACACCAAGCCCATGTCATGGTTGGATACGTTCTTTGGACTCAGATCCGTAGTGGCAAACTTTTGCACGACTTTATACAAAAGGTTGGCATCATCGAGGAGGCCCACAAATTCGATGAAGTTAAAGTATTCAAAAATCTCACGGGCATCTTTAGAGAAACTTTGCACATAAGTACTTAAGTTAGCCTTGATGTCACTCTGCCCCATTTTGCTGAGATCCATTGGGGAGGTGTTAAAGAAGGCTAGACCATTGGTGGCACGCAGCAATAACTTTTCTTGAGCTTCTTCTGGCAGATTCAGTTTGGAGACTTTTTCATGTTCTGCCAGTACCGCCGCCTTGCTTTCTTCCAGTACACATTCCAAACGACGTAACAAGGTAAATGGCAGAATGATACGACCATATTGCGATTGTTTGAAGTCACCACGCAGCAGGTCGGCAACCGACCAGATGAAAGAAGCGATTTGTGAAAAGTTATTGTTGGTCATAGTGTTCTGAAAAATCCTGGTTCTTATTTGACGCAGTAGCATCAACTGAAAACTTGCTAACCTTTATCTTACTGAAATTTTGTTGAACTTTTGGAAAAAAATAGTGATTAATCACTGAATTGATTTCACTCAGCGACAGAAAATGTCGTTTAAAGCATCTTTTGATTGTAGTAGTGAATGGCTTGATTCATTTTATTCTTTAGATTTTTAACATTTCCATAGTTTACTGAAAACCAAAAAATAAGGGAGCCGAAGCTCCCCACTTTTATTCACGATTTTCCAGCTTATCTTCAATCCATTGATTTATTTCCCAAGCTGACCAGCCAATACGAGATTCACTTAGTCGCACAGGCTTTGGAAAAGTAGGATCGTAGTATTTTGATTTCTCATTAATCATTTCATAGATTTTAGCTCGACTAATACTTGTAAATTGAACCACCTCTTTAATATTAACGATTTGATTCATCGGGAAAGTTTGACCAACAAATGCATTCATGATGTTTACTCCTATCTCATGATTTCGAGCAACTCGCTCATGAGATACGGCAATCTCGTAAGGTTTTACCTTGTCTGATTTAATTCAAAGCCGTCACTGATCCTTTCAATCCCTGCTGAATATTAAATTCAGGCTGCGTTTCCTCAATCTGCTGGCCTTCAACAGGCTGATAAAACTCCTCAACCACATCCAAACCTTCTTCCATATCGACCTCCATCCTTCCATTCCCAAAGCCCTTCCTGGCAGTAAAATCCACAGCCTCCTGATAAAACCCCGCCTGCTTACTCTGTTCATCAATTTGCTTCGCTTGCATAATGGCTTCATTCAAACTAATCCCTTCTCTTAAAGTTAAATCCACGTAATACACTGGTTGACGATAACTCTGTGTCGTACTCTTGCCCCGCAATATCAATTGCAAGGGTAGACATGACAACAAACCATTTGAGGCCGCATGGTAATAACTCAGCCGTGCAGCCAAAGTTCGAATACTGTTAAAGCCTGTAGTTCTAAAGATGAAGGTGCCAAACTCATCCGATTCATCTAAGTTCACATGCAAACGACCATAGGGCTTGCAGTTCCCTCCTTGAGCCAATGGACATAAATCAGGGGATGGACAGGGATGTTGCTCCACGCCTTGATTGGTTAAACGTTGGCAGGTTTCTCCATTACCGACACAGACAGGTCTTCCAGTCTGTCGGTCAAACAGGCTGTATTCTGCACGCAGGTTTAAATCAGGATCATTAAAGATCATTCTGACAGGGATTGAACGGAGCTTTTGATTCGGAGCATTCGCTCGCAGCTGATCATCCAGTGGATGTTTAACCCAGCCTTCTTTGCTTTGAATCTGGGAAGTAATGGTGAACTGGTCATCCTTTTCCGGTAGGCGTTTGCCATTCTTCTCGATCATCCGGCCGATACTGATTGAACCGTACCGG
The DNA here is from genome assembly GCF_013419625.1 of Acinetobacter sp. YH12070. Taxonomy (NCBI): domain Bacteria; kingdom Pseudomonadati; phylum Pseudomonadota; class Gammaproteobacteria; order Moraxellales; family Moraxellaceae; genus Acinetobacter; species Acinetobacter sp. YH12070. The sequence continues at coordinate 78,212 of NZ_VOZT01000012.1, forward strand.
GTTTGTCGGAGACTTTTTTATTTAAGTTAGGCCACCTGACCTAACGGGTTAATCTTATCATAGTACATTGCTTCAAACTCAAAAGGCGATACATAACCCAGTGCACTGTGTACA
>NZ_VOZT01000122.1:0-2208 GCF_013419625.1 Acinetobacter sp. YH12070
CATCACTGTCATGTGGTACAAATATCGGGTGAGAGTTATCGTTTGAAGGATAAAAAAAGAATTGGGATTCAGCCCCAGGTTGAAATTTAATACGAGATCAAAGGGGTCAATTTTACTTTGCCATTTGAAAGGTAAAAGGGGTCAATTTTAGAATGCCGTTGACATGGTCAACGCATCTACCACATTGATGATCTTAAAGAAGCCATTTCCTTGTATGTTATGGATGCGGTTAGCAGACTGAGAGATGATAATTTGTTGTGTGGTTGTCTGATTGGTTTCGTTCAATCAAACCCATTTGATAGCTCAAAGCCCTTCTACAACAAGTCTTTATCATTAGCTTTACCAGAACCTACCGACAACTTATTAGTGCTCTCTAAACTCGCTACAACGATGATTGATGGCCTGTATGCAAAGGATATAGCATTCAAGAAATGCGGCGTGATTCTGACGTGTCTCGAACCAAAGGAAAACCATGTGTATGACATGTTCACTGATATGAAACACATCGAAGTCAGCAATGCCTTGATGGATTCCCTTGAAGCGATTCATCTTAAGTATGGCAAAACCAAGATTGCCTTGGGCGCGAGTTTAATGCCGAACAGAACATGGAATATGTCACGAGATCGGCTAACACAGAACTACTTTAAGTGGGATCAACTGCTAACAATTAAAGATTAATCCTTAAAGCTTTCATTCAATGCTTGTTGTACTGCATCAATGCGTTGCTTACAGTTTTTATAAGCTGCCATGGATTCTTCAACAACTTTCATCAGGTTATCAATGTCCGGCTCCTCTTGAGACTCTAGAAGCTCAGCATTCTTCTTTAAGATGTCATAGCCTTCTTTAAATGTTAGTTGTTGTTCACTCATTTGGTTTCACCTGTAAAACTTGTGTATTGATTAAACCATCATGTAATTGAATCGCCAAAGTTTGATCCTTGGCTTGATGAATGGATGTTATAGCCTTCCCTCCACTACGAACGATGGCATAACCTCTAGCCAATACATTTGTAGGGTTTTGGATCAGCGTCATTCGCATCAGCGTTTCCACATTAAGCGTTGCTCGTTTCAATTGTTGCTGAGCAAAGTAATGGACATTCGTCTTCACTTGGTCAGCTTGTTTGCTGGCTTGATTAAGTTGTGCCTGAGCCATAGATTTGGTGATTTGCATTAACTGATCATTTTGGCTTTGGTACGCTTGGATCTGCTGCTGAGAGTACAGTTGGATGGATTGAATGAAAACCTTGACCTCATCTACACGTTCAGCAATATGGTTTCTAATACCGCCAATCACTTTACTTGGTGTATCAAAAGATCGATGTGCAATTTCATCGAGAATGGTCTTATCTCGTTCATGTCCAATACCAACCCAAATAGGTACTGATCGTTTGCAAAGCAAAGCAGCTAGATCGTAATCATTCAAGTAAGCCAAATCATTGACAGCACCACCACCACGAATGATGACAATCAAGTCAGGAGGTGTTTTGTATTCATTGGCCCACTGTCTTAATCCTTGGCTTAAAGAAGCAATTATACTTGCTGCTGCTGTATTACCTTGAAATGTTGCTGAGTGATAGATGAATTCACAGACCCCTGCTTTATACAGAATATCAGCATCCTTTCTAAAGTCTCCTAATCCTGCAGCTTGTTCAGGTGCAATGACGAGAACCTTGTTCATGTCAAATGGTGTAGGGAGTTTCTTATTCTTGTCAATCAAGCCATCTTCTGTGAGTTGCTTTACGATCTGTTGGTAACGTCTCGCAAGATCACCGAGCGTAAAGCTTGAATCAATGTCTTCAATGTTTACTGAGAACCCATATTGTGGGCTAAAGCTGGCTTTGACTTTAATCAGAATATTCAGGTCCTTTGACAGCTCCATTCCACTTTCGTTCTGAAACTTGTACAGAAGCTTAGCTGCAGTGGACTTCCAAATGGTTCCTTTACAAGATGCAATGACTTTATCAGTGCCCTCTTCTTTTTCAGCAAGTTCTAGGTAGCAGTGACCACTCTTGGTGTTCAGGCTTCTAATTTCAGCTTTAACCCATACAGGATCACCAAAGGCAATCTTTACGATCTCTTGAACTGAACCGTACCGGGTTTGTCGGAGACCACTTTTCTTGAGAGAATGTCCCGATGAAAAAAGTAAAATACACCCCTGAAATCAGAGATAGAGCGGTTCAATTATTGATTGAATCTGAAAAAGATTATC
>NZ_VOZT01000123.1:0-2107 GCF_013419625.1 Acinetobacter sp. YH12070
AGTTGGTCTAACACCTTGCAATGTTTGTCTTTTATACGTAATTTAAGGGTTTTCATGTACTTATATTAACAATCAAAACTCAAGGAAAATAGTCCTTAGTTAAATCAAACGACACTTCAGGTCGTGTTGCTTATATCTCTGACCTGAAGGACAGAGTTTTACGCTCCATTTGATAAAGCGGCCTTGTTTTAGGTCCTCATAGGCTTGCATGACTTCAGCAAAATGATTCATCACAAAATAACCGCCCATAGATGGGTTCATTCAAAGGCTGCGCTGATAAATACAACATGTGGCTATCTTCGACTGCCGTCAATTCGACATTTTCACCTTGACTCGACATGACTGCCATATGCTGTGCATTTAACGGTTCATCCGTTTCATTAAATTTCAGTTTGCCTGAGCGTAAATATACCAGCGTGGTATCCCCTTCTTGTGCAGGCAGTGTGATGCTTTGATTGGCTCTGACAAAGACATCAAATACTTGCATAGGCGTATGTGTTTCTGCAGGGCCGTGGACTGTTAAATAATGCCCTGCAATGATCCGTACATAACCTGCATTATCTGCTTCCACTACAGGAATACTGGCTTTGGCTAAGCTCTGATAGCGTGCAGGATTCATTTTATCTTTGGTAGGCAGATTGACCCAAAGTTGCAAGATTTCAAATGCTCCGCCCTGCTGTGCAAAGGCTTGGCTAAAAACTTCTTCGTGTTGTATGCCTGAAGCAGCAGTCATCCACTGCACATCGCCCTCACCAATGACAACGCCTCCGCCAGTCGTATCATGATATTCAAGCTCACCTTTAAACACCAATGTGACGGTTTCAAAGCCTCGATGTGGATGTTCCTGCACACCTTTTTTCAGTTGCGTTGGTTTTAGCACTCCAGGCCCTAAATGGTCGAGCAATAAAAAAGGTGAAACGGTATTGCCCAATTCATAATGAGAAAAAACTGAAGTTACTGGAGCAAAGTCACCGACCGGTGAGCCTGAGTCATTGACGTGGATAAAAGCGAGGGTTTTCATCATACAATTGTATCGAAAATAAATTTTAATCGTAAAAATGCTGTTTTAAACGGAAACTATACTCTGTGAGATAAGACTGTAATTTGTGTAAATCATTGGTTGCTTCTATCGGCTTTTCATTAAGTGCTTCAATTTTATCATTCAGCAATTTTAAAATTTGGGTTTGCTCAGCCAATGGAACTTGTGCCTTTTCTTTTTGCTGTTTTTTAATTTCCAAATAATCTTCTGCCCAATGACGCAATGGATCTTGTGCATCAATCTGTTCAAACAACTGTGTAATCAATAGTTCAGGCATAATTTTTTGTGTAGCCAACTCAGCAGACATTAACCCTCGAATCGAATAGAACACTTTTTTATATGTAAAATTCTCTGCCGTTTGCATAACATTCATACCACCTTTTGCCAGTGATAAATAATGATAATACAAAGCCTTATAATCTATACGCTCAAGTAGACCCTCACGAAAATTCTCCCACTCAGGAAACTGATTTAAATAAATAATATGTGCGCGGACCCATTCCAATACTGTCGGATTGCTCTTTGCCAATAGACCAAACATTTTATTCAAATCAAAAGAGACGAAATCAAAATCACCATCCATTATTTCAATAAGGTCACGATGTTTCCGATAGTCATAATATTGTGCTTTAGACGGGAGATGAAAACCTCGTACATCATAATCACTGTCTGGACTTGCCATGCCCCATAATCGACTGCCACTCTCAATATAAAATAATGGAAATTCATCTCGGTTTTGTAATAATTTTTGGATTTCTTGTTGGATGTTCATAAATTTATGTTTTAGGCAGTGTGACTGTTTTTATACCATTAATATGGCCAAACTGTGGATTTTATAAAACTTTAATTCAACTTTATTTAACATTGATTAAGAAATAAATTAAATAATAAATATGAAGATATATTCAAAATTTGATTTGAATTGTCACGCTAGCTTGTTCTTGTCTTGTCCTGAAATAGATTGACAGTATTCCACTTCAAACCGAGTTAAGCAATTAGCTCGGTTTTAGTTTGCTCATACGTCTGATTCGGGGTGTTCATATTTAAACTTAAATGTGGTCTATAACA
>NZ_VOZT01000124.1:0-2036 GCF_013419625.1 Acinetobacter sp. YH12070
ATAATTCAAGTGAATTTGTTTGAAAGAAGAACTTTAAAAGCTTTATTTTCACCCGATAAAATACCCATAAAACAAGAGGAAGCTCAAATGAGCTTCCTCTTGTGAAAAATTGTGGGACAGCAGTGCCATTTGATGCCCTTTTTTTAACCTTGAAATTCAACAAGCTTTGATCAAAAGACAGTTTTATCACCCCACTTGCTATTAATCGTATTTTTAAATTATTTTTATAATAATATTCGGTTTTTCAAATTAAATATAAAAGCATAGACTGCTTGCCATGACATAGACCGACGGCAAGGAGACCCAAATGGCTGATCAAACACGTAAAATTGAAACCATTCGTTCAATTGAAACCTTACAACTGACTGAAAATTTGATCTCTGCAATGGACGATGCCGAGCAAGCTGAATCTGTGGCTCAAGCGATTTATTCACTCCAATGCCTCAATGAGCAGTGGTACTAAAACCCGAATTTACCCACCGTTTTCATTCCAGTATCTCTACCCTATTTGCCCATCAAGACTTGATGGGCGTTTTTGATCGTGCTTACAATAGACCTCAAATTTGATCAAGACTGCATTGCAAGGATAAAAAGCACGCATTATCGGACCATCGCTTTCAAGATGGAAAGATTGTTCTCGGCGCCAAATTTATCGCATAATATCCGCAATCTCTTCGTTTTATTTAAAGAAATATTCATCTTTCTTCACAGTTTCTCTGCATTTAATGCGTACAGTAGTGATATTGAAGATAAATTACTCATGAGGGTTGAACATGAAAAAGATTTTGCCAATTTTGGCTATTTCTTTCAGTGCTTTAATAGCAAGCAGCATCACGTCTGCAGCGCCTCACTTCAAGAACGATGAACGTGGCTTTGATGGCCCACGCGGCAATGCATATGGTCAAATGAAAAAAGATCGTGATTTCCGTGGTTATCAGGACGATGACGATCTTGAAGATCGACGCCGTATGCGTGAACAACGTGGAGTCAAACGTTTGCAACAACATAAATGGCAAACGGGCTATGTGATGCCACAGCATTACCGTGGTAATGGTTATAAAGTCGATTATAAAGACCATAACTTACCTAAACCATCGCGTAATCAGCAATGGTATAAAATCAATAATGACTACATATTGGTCAACTCAGATAGTAACAGTATTCTGAAAATTTTAGGTATGTAAGCCGTTTTGAATTTAATTTCGCCATATTTTTAAAGCCCAGATCAACTCTGGGCTTTTTTTATGAGGTTTTTTTAATGTTTAACCGCAAAAGCTGATGCTGCCTAGCGTTCAGATCATTTACACACCTTCAAATTTCCTCCATACATTTCACAATTCAACTATATTGCCCCCACGCTTTCTCTGAACTTTCTCGCTAATTTTGAATCATCGAAAAACAGATTAGAAATGTATAGAGGTGTCCCATGAACAAAATCGTATCGAGTTTAGTTCTTTCCGTATCGGCTTTGATGGCAACAACAGCAGCCATTGCTGCGCCAGACCATCGTCAAGATGACCGCCGTTACCATCCGTCATACCAACATCAAGACAACCGTTGGGACAAAGATCACCGTCCGAGCAATTGGAATAACAACAACCGTTATGACAATAATCGCTACGACCGTAATGACTTTCGTCGTGTAAATCCAAGCCGCGATTGGCGTGTTGGTCAAAGCTTTCCTCGTTATTTCGATTCAAGCCGCTACAAAGTGAGTGATCGTGAAGCGCGCCGCTTACCGAACACCGGTCGTTATCAACAATGGTACAAAATCAATGGTGACTACGTGTTAGTCAATGATCGTACCGATCGCATCATTCGCATTAAGAATGGCTAATCATTCGACGATCTCTTAAGTCCCTTTCCCAACACCTGAACACTATTCAGGTGTTTTTTTATCAAATGGAGGGTAAAACTCTGTCCTTCAGGTCAGAGATATAAGCGACACGACATGAAGTGTCGTTTGATTTAACTAAGGACTATTTTCCTTGAGTTTTGATTGTTAATATAAGTACATGAAAACCCTTAAATTACGT
>NZ_VOZT01000125.1:0-2021 GCF_013419625.1 Acinetobacter sp. YH12070
GGATAATCTTTTTCAGATTCAATCAATAATTGAACCGCTCTATCTCTGATTTCAGGGGTGTATTTTACTTTTTTCATCGGGACATTCTCTCAAGAAAAGTGGTCTCCGACAAACCCGGTACGGTTCAATCACTTGACCATGCTTGATTTGGTCTAGTCATTGAGAATTGTTGCTCCAGCAGGTTTTCATAGATCGCTCGATTATGGTCACTATTCGTAGTCCTTTTAAAACGCTTGTGTCGCTTACAATACAGGTGGTTCAGCGCTTTTATCTGACGTACAGCGTACATACTCATTTTTATACCCTGAGCTTGTAAGTATTTGGTTAATCGAATATAACCATAGCTCTGCCTTGTCTGCTCATGGGCTATTTTCACCAATATCGTCTGTTGATTTCGTTGAATCGTTCTTTTGCTCACGCCTCTCTTGAGCCAATCATAAAAACATGAAACTGAAACATGAAGTAATCGAGCCATTAAGGTAATTGGAAAAGAATATCTTTTTTGTTTCATATAGGCGTACCTTACTGACTTTCTTTGGCAAAGTACGCTGCTGCCTTTTTTAAAAATTCACGTTCCATTTCAGCTATTTTGAGCTGTTGTTTGAGTTTTTTATTTTCTTCGAGTAGAGCGTTTAGATCAGGTGAATACTGTTTTGTACCTGCTAAAGTTCCAGCCTTTGCTTTGGTATTCCAATTTGAAAGAGTTTGCATTGAAATGCTAAGTTGTCTAGCTGTTTCCGAGACATTGCCTTGATTGGCTTCAATTAATTTGATGGCTTCAGCTTTAAATTCTGTGGTGTAAGTCTTGTGTTTCTTGCTCATGGTAAACTCCTGATGAGTGTGTTTAGTTTACCAAGTTAAAACCTCCTGTTTTTTCAGCACACATCAGAGCTTTGTTGCACAAAGATTTAAAAATTAAGATTTCCCATATCTACTCAAATTTAAGTGACAATTTGGATATGAGGTTGGCCTAATTCCGTAAATTTATTTAACACCGCTACACGTGCATGAATTTCGTTGACTTGACTGTCAAACTTTCTAGCATTCAGTTTATCGCCTAATAATTTGATGCAATACATCTTGGTTTCAACCAAACTTCGGCGATGATAGCCTGACCATTTTTTCCATAGTGTCCTGCCTAAACGTTTAACTGTTCGAAGTAATTCATTTCTCTCCTGAGTATGAGCTTTTGTATCTTTCCAAGGTTTCGCATTTTTTCTTGGCGGAATCACTGCATGCGCTTGCCGATCTGCAATGACCTGACGGCATTGCTTGGTGTCATAAGCTCCATCGGTATAAACAGCGTCAATTTGCTCACCTTGTGGAATCTGATCGAGTAAATCACCAAGTACCTGTGAATCACTGACATTGTTTGTCGTGAGCTGAACTGCCAGTATTTGCAAGGTTTCAGCATCAATACCAATGTGGAGTTTACGCCATTGGCGACGATATTCGGGCTGATGCTTTTTACGTTTCCATTCAGCTTCACCTAAAAACTTCAAACCAGTGGAGTCCACGAGTAGGTGAAGTCCATCGTTACTTTTCTGATAATTAATCGAAACATCAATATGCTTTTGTCTACGGCAAAGCGTACTGTAATCTGGAGCTGTCCAATCTAATCCGCAAAGTTTAATCAGGCTCTGAACAAAACCTGTGACCATACGTAAAGACAGGCGAAATAGAGATTTGATCATTAAACAACATTGAATGGCTGAGTCGGAATAAGTTTGATTACGACCATGTTTGCCTTGTGGTTGTACATACCATTGTGTTTTTGGATCGAACCAAATAGCAATATTCCCACGATTAATGAGAGCTCGGTTATATGCGGGCCAATTGGTTGTGCGATAGATTTTGTGTGTAGGCTTCTTCATTTGGAAATTATATTGCCGAACTCTGTACACGACAAAAATAGATAACTCATTGAAATAATGTCACAATAATTGTTTTCTAACGACGAATACTATGACACATCTCAATGAGTTATATCTTATCTTAAACAAATCTCTAAAATGGAACAA
>NZ_VOZT01000126.1:0-2013 GCF_013419625.1 Acinetobacter sp. YH12070
GTTTGAATGATTTCTTCTTGGTCTACGTGCCATAAAATACTCCATATATTGATGTTTATAACATCATTTGAGGAGCAGAGTATCACTTATAGGAGTTGTTCAAATTTCCGGATCCATCTCTAAGTGAGGAGGAAATGACTCTTACTATTCAGATGTTGTTTCAAGCTTTTTTTGATTGATAGAGTTTTATGTATTAAACTCTATATTGAAAGTAAATATATTGTAAAAATAGTATGTTATTTACTAATTGATTAAATTATTTACACTTATTCTGTATAATGCTCTATGAATTCATTACTTATTTTTTTAAATTAAAAATCATATGCAAAGCTTAAATGATGAAGAGTGTCGCCAAGTTGAAAGTGTAAAACAGCTTTTACAAAAAAATTTTAAAGATAAGCTTTATGCTATTTATTTATATGGTTCGTATGTTGATGGTGGTTTAAAACATAAAAGTGATCTTGATATTTTAGTTATTATTGAACGTGAAATTACCGATCAGGAAAGAAAACAATTAGCGCAGAATTTTCTAAATATATCTGTTCCGATTGGTCATGCTACAGCGCGTGCCTTAGAAATTACGATATTAGAAAAAGGGAGTATTACCAATAAAAATCATCCATATACATATCAGCTACAATATGGCGAGTGGTTGAGAGAAGAATTACTCAAAGGTGAATTACTTTATAGTCAATCTGATCCAGATATTAGTATTTTACTTAAAACTGCCCAATTACATAACATTACTATCTTTGGACCTGATATTTGCGATTGGTTAAATCCAATTAGCTATGAACAATTAATATTTGCCATGCAAAAAACTTATCCACAAATTATTGCTCATTGGAAAGACGATCAGGATGAATGTAATCAAATTTTAGCGCTATGCCGTATAGCTTATACATTAGATCATAAAACAATAGTTGCCAAGGATGTTGCTGCGACATGGTTTTTAGAATTCTTAAGTCAGATAGATCAAGACATTTTGCAACTCATAATAGATGAATATATTGGGCAAGGTCATGAGCAATGTTGGTTAGTTTTACATGATCAGCTTGCTAAAATTGTTAAAGAATTACAGCATAAAATTGAACCACTACTTTTTAACTGATGTGGAAGTAATGGATATGCTTCTTAGATTATTACCTCACTATATCTCTAAATACCGAAGAGACTTGATATTGCAAAGGGGGGCGTGGTTGGAGTTGCATGAAGATTTTAAATAAAAGCGGAGGAACTAGGGTAAAAGTTGCCAAAAAGTTTCTTCTGAAATGACTTTTATATTATGACGTTTAAGCAAAGCGGAGGTAACTCCATTGCCATAGATCTTATTCCCATTAAATTGACCATCGTAAATCATTGAACTACCACATGAAGGGCTATTTTCTTTAAGCACTACCAGAGTAGCTTTTAATAATTGAACTTTTTTTAAAGTTCTATATGCCCCTTCAATATAGATTGAAGTCACATCCTTTCCTGATTTTTCAATTACACAGGCTTTTCCATCTAAGACATCATCGCCATTACCTCCCGAAATCTCGGCAGGTTCGCGTGGTGTTGATAAACCGCCAAGAATCTCTGGACATACCATAGTAGCTTTTCCATCTTTGACTAATTTTTCGATTTTTTCGTTTAAGCTATGCGTCCCGTTATAACGTACCTTTAAGCCAGCCAGACAAGAACTTACTAAAATCATATTTCCTCTATGAAAAAGATATGTATCGATTTGCTATTTAGCCAGTACCTATTATTTTTTAAAATTAATAGGTTAGTGCTATGGATAAAACAAGAATTTAAATATGATCAATGCAAAGTGAGTTATTTTTTTTCTAACCCACAAAGCTTATAGATTAGTTTGATCCTTTTTGTTTAGAAAATTTTTCAACAGTGGGAGTGACGGGCACTGGCTGGCAATGTCTAGCAACGGCAGGCATTTCGGCTGAGGGTAAAAGAACTTTCCGCTAAGCGATAGACTGTATGTAAACACAGTATTGCAAGGACGCGGAACATGCC
>NZ_VOZT01000127.1:0-1986 GCF_013419625.1 Acinetobacter sp. YH12070
AGAGTATTTTGATTATCATCTTAAAGAAACAGAATGGCGTTGGATGAGGGAGCCTAATGAGCTAGCAACAGAGTTGTGGGACCTCATTAGGTAAAACTAAGTGCAAATCTGCTAGTCTAGAGCCAAACAAATTGCACATTTAACTGTTCGGAGAAGCCCATGGAAACAATATTAGGACTGTGTATTGGTATTGGCTTAAGTGCTGCTTGTGGCTTCCGTGTCTTTGTACCTTTATTGGTGATGAGTGTTGCATCCATTTTAGGACTATTCGAACCAATGAAAGGATTCGAATGGTTGTCTATGCCTGCGGTTTGTATTGGCTTAGCAATTGCGACGGTTTGTGAAATTGCAGCTTACTATATTCCTTGGGTAGATAATGCGCTCGACACCATTTCAACACCTGCAGCCATGATTGCAGGGACCATTGCCACAATGGCAGTCAGCTCAGGTGAAATGTCACAGTTTGCCAGTTGGGCTGCAGCAATTATCGTGGGTGGTGGTACAGCAACAGCAGTGCAAATGAGTACTGTCGCTGCGCGTGGTGTATCTACCGCAACCACAGGTGGCGTTGCAAACCCCATCTTATCTACAGGAGAATGGATTGGTGCTGCAGTCTTGTCAGTATTGGCCTTTTTAGTTCCATTTTTTGTTGTGATCTTAGTGATTGCAATCGTGATCTGGTTGGTTCGCCGCATTCGCCAAAAACGAACTGTACAGGTCGATACCCCTTTATAAACCAATCAATATTTCACTCTAAAATGAATCCATCTTTTAGAGTGAGTGATCTGCGTTTTGTTTAATAAATATAAAATTAAAAATCAGAAACTGAGTATTAGCAAAGTTTGATAAAGATTATAAAAATTATAAGAAGCGCTACTGATACACAGACCATCATACAGTTAGCGACGAGTACTATGGGTTGTCTGATTTGGACGCCGTATTTGTTGATGTCAGTTCGAGTGAAAAATACCTTTATTCAACATACAAAGCACTCGGCTTAAGCGCAAATCTCTATCAAGCAATTCCACCTATCTGTCTTAAAAGAGCACATCATTCTGCGTTTAAGGCATCCAAGAGACGGCTAAAAAAAATCTTTAAATTGCGATTGATTTTTGAACAATAAAGGCATAATTTTAGTATGTGCTTATAAATCACATAATTTTTATATGGATTTATTAATCTTTGAATTTTATAAAAAATAATGAGGGGAGTGGTAGATGATTAAATTTATAGTCGATGAAAATGCCTTAACGAATGGCTCGCATTTAATTCACAATGGTACGCAAGGATGCGTAGACATGCCGCAGTTTGACCAGCAAATATTGATTGGTTATTTTGCCAATTTCGAACTCGCTTATAAGCGTGCACGAATGAGCTGGCCTACAGAAAAAGTTGTCGGTTGCGATAAATGCTGTAGTCAAAGCTAGAAATTCAACATGCATTAACCTTGAAATAAAGCTGTATATCCAAGAAAAATGGCGCAGAAATTGCTAACTAAAAAAGGTAATCGCGTTATTAATAGGATATACAGCATGACCACAGAAACCATCCGTTCTACAAAATATCCAGCAGAGGCGCATGCCTATGCAGCATGGCCTTTGATCCTGATCATCATTGGTGGTGCGATTGGACTGGTATATGCCGTGATTGCATATCTGATCAATCTCAAAATATATACATCAGACCTCAGTCGAATGAATAAAATTTTGGCCAATTTACTCTGTGGTATGGCGGCATGTAGTGGTTGGTGGTTTAGCGCACAGTGGGTACAAAGCTATTTAGTTCATTGACTAATAAATCGTTGAATTGATCATGAATTAAATAACTGATGTTACACACTTAAAAGTAGTTTTGTATTTTTTAAGGCTCTAGACTAGCAGAATAGATATGTTAGTCTAGAATCATGATAGAAAACAGTAAATTAAGTCACTATAAGATTAAAAAAATTATTCAGTGCTTTTGCATTGATATTCCTGCTTCTAAAAC
>NZ_VOZT01000128.1:0-1936 GCF_013419625.1 Acinetobacter sp. YH12070
TCCAGATTTAAATCCAATAGAAAATATGTGGTCACGAGTCAAGGCGATTCGAACTAAGTTTAGAGTTAAAGATATTGATAAATTATTTAAAGATTACTGTAATGATTTATTTGGTATTTAGCTATAGAGGATTGCCTCATCAAGTCCAATCTATTTAACTTACCTAAGAATTTGCCTGAAGGTGAAGGAATCGACTGGAATGTGGTGATTGTAGATGCCACAGAAATCCCAATACAAAGGCCTAAAAAAACAGAAGAAAAGCTATAGTGGTAAGAAGAAGGCACATACTTTTAAAGTTCAAGCCATCATCCATTATAGAACTCAGCAAGTTCTGAGTTTATGCACGAGTCGTGGTGCTGTCCATGATTTCGAGCTTTTCAAACGTAACTTGAATCAGATTCCTAAAAGTGCTTTTATTCTTGCAGATAAAGGGTATCAAGGGATATATACAGTGTATCCTAATAGTCTGTTGCCACTAAAAGCAAAGAAATGCTGTAAGCGTCCGCTGAACCCCATGCCTATTTTTTAATTCGATTTAGGTTTCCAGCGGTGTGGTAGCAATTCTTCAATCTGAGTCACTTTATGTGTCGGCAACCTTTTCAGCACATCACTTAAATAGGCATAGGGATCCAGCCCATTCAGCTTTGCTGACTGGATTAATGTCATAATATTGGCTGCTCGCTGACCGCTGCGCAGCGAACCTGCAAATAACCAGTTCTTACGTCCCAACGCCCAGGGGCGCATCTGGTTTTCCACCCAGTTATTGCAAATCGGTAGATTGCCATCATCCAGATAGCGGCTTAAAGCTGGCCAACGCTTCAGAGTGTAATTGATCGCCTTGGCGGTTGGAGAACTCGATGGCACAGTCAGTTGATGTTGGTTGAGCCATTCATACAGTTGTTGCATCACCGGTTGACTATGCTGTTGTCGGTATTCGCGGCGCTGTTCTGCTGTACCATCGGTCTTTTTCCTGAGTTCTGCTTCTATGGCATACAGTTTCTGAATCAGCACTAATGCCTGTTCAGCGACCTGACTTTTTTTGGTCACATGCAGTTCATGGAATTTACGACGCGCATGCGCCATGCAGCCCACCTCAATGACCTGACCTGATTTAAAGCGTGCTTTATAACCGCTGTAATCATCACAGACCAGATGGCCCTGCCAGTCTTTCAGGAACGCTTCAGCATGCTGACCTGAACGACTATCCTGAAAGTCATAGATCACGGCTTGAACTGGATTGTACTGTGTAGTGGCATAGGCCCAGACATAACCTTTCTTCGGTTTTTTATCATTCTCACCCATCCGCATGATGGTGACCGGCGTTTCATCGGCATGGATCACCCGCTGTTGCAGCACCACCTGTTTTAAGGCATTGGCCAGAGGTTCCAGTTCCACACCGCAGCGACCAATCCAGTCAGATAACGTGGATCTGGACAGATCAATGCCAGCCCGCTGATAGATCAGGCGCTGACGGTACAGCGGCAAATGATCGGCATACTTCGATACCAGCACATGGCTGAGCAGTTCAGGACTGGCAATACCTTTATCAATCACATAGGCGGGCATCGCTTGCTGAGTCAGGGTGTCGCACTGATCACAGACCCATTTGCCACGTACATGCTGTTCCTTATAGAACTGTGCCGGTCTGAAATGCAGTTTTTCACTGATATCTTCGCCGATACGACGTAACTGGCAGCCACAACTGCATTGGGTTGATGCAGGTTCATGCTCAATACGGATGGTGTGTAGATGATCTGGCAGCAGTCGACGTTTAGGTTTGTTGACTGTGGCTTTCTGTGTCCCTGCATGGGTTTTATCTGCATTTAATCGTTCTAATTCCAGATCAACGGCTGCGATATCTTCTTCGACCGCCTCATCCCACAGATGGATTTGTTTTGCGGTGAGATGTTCGTTTTTACTGCCGAATTTATGCTGT
>NZ_VOZT01000129.1:0-1909 GCF_013419625.1 Acinetobacter sp. YH12070
AATGTATATCGTTGGCAGAAGAAATTATTTAGACCAATTATCAAAAGCTTCATTGATGACTTTATTCTCGATAAAAATCATCTGCTACCACAGAGAATCTTTAAATAATAGTGCGTAAGTCCTATATCCATAAAAAATAACGAAGGGCAGAACTCAAGCTTCTTCATCCATCGCATTGGAATAAAACTTCACACCCAATTTGATTCGGTCACGGCCTTGGCTCATACGCCAGCGGTTGGTATCGCGCAGTGAATACACACAGCCGCAGTATTCCTGCTGATAAAATTCTTCTTTTTTACTGATTTCCAGCATGCGTACAGCACCGCCATTTTTACGCCAGTTATAGTCCCAATAGGTTATTCCGTCATAATGTGAAGCCGAACGATGACCACAGTCATTAATCTGCTGCATATTTTTCCAGCGTGAAATACCCAGTGAACTGCTGATTAGGCTAAAGCCATGTTCTGCTGCATATAATGCCGTACGTTCAAAGCGCATATCAAAACACATGGTACAGCGGATACCTTTTTCAGGCTCATTTTCCATGCCTTTGGCGCGTTCAAACCAGTTGTCTGTGTCGTAATCACAGTCGATAAACGGAATATTGTGTTTTTCTGCAAAGCGGATATTTTCCTCTTTACGGATTTCATATTCTTTTACTGGATGAATATTGGGATTGTAAAAAAAGATCGAAAAATCAATACCAGATTCAATTAAAGTTTCCATGACTTCGCCAGAACAGGGCGCACAGCAAGAATGCAATAAAAGCTTGTCATGACCTGTTGGGAGCGTCAGTTTCTGACGGTCAAGTTTGTTAGACATAATCATAAGCTATAAGTATAAACTTTATATTTTAGCGATTCATGGACATATCAAAGCTCGAATATGCTGATTTTTTCTAAGTTGGAGCTGAGTCAGATTCAGTATAGCGACTTAAAATTGAAATCAATTTGAAGATGCATTTATTTTATTTAGTGTTCATCTGCTGATTCCATTCAATCTGAAAATCATGCGCCAATTGGTCTAATTGAGTTGCTTTAAGGTTTTTAATCAGCACTTCTTGCGCTTCAAAAAAGACATGATCAAGTGCCCGATTGACCACCAGTTCTACCAAGCAATCTGGCTGCATATTTTCATTGCCAATGGCGAAAATAGAAGGTTCACCGACAGCAAGGTAAATGTCATACAGCGAAATGTCATGCAGAGGTTTAATCAAACTCCAGCCGCCACCAGGGCCTTTCTCAGAATCAACAAATCCATGTTTTTTTAAGCCAGACATGGTTCTACGCACCACAACAGGATTTGTTTCCAGCATTTCGGCAATCTGATCTGAAGTGAAAGGCTTATTTTCACGTGCCATGTGCAGCAGGACATGCAGCATTCGTGAAAGTTTACTGTCTTTACGCATGAGGAAATAGATGATTAGGGTAATTAATAGATTGTAACATTAAAAGTTTCTTATAAGCATATTAAGTGATATAGTAACTTTTAAAGTTACATATAGGCATTATGAATATGAATTATGAAGTTGTGATTATTGGTGGTAGTTATGCAGGGCTTTCTGCAGCTTTACCTTTAGCACGTGCGCGCCGCCGTATTTTAATTATTGAGGCAGGGCAACGTCGTAATCGTTTTGCTGAACATTCACATAATTTTTTGACGCAAGATGGCCGATCACCAAGTGCTATTGCAGCAGAAGCTAAAGCACAATTAGAAAAGTATTCCACGATTTCATGGCTTGCTGAAACGGTTACAGATGTAAAAGCGCTTGATGGAAAATATTTAAGGCTCTAGACTAGCAGAATAGATATGTTAGTCTAGAATCATGATAGAAAACAGTAAATTAAGTCACTATAAGATTAAAAAAATTATTCAGTGCTTTTGCATTGATATTCCTGCTTCTAAAACA
>NZ_VOZT01000130.1:0-1897 GCF_013419625.1 Acinetobacter sp. YH12070
CATGAGAAAGCCCATATAAATGGGTAGAGTACAAGTTGCTGTAGAAGCATTTTTAATTCGTCTGATCACAGATACTTTATAAAGTATTTTAATACTTTTTTGAATCCGTCAATGCGTAAGTCCTATTTTATATTTCTCCATCATGATGAATAAAAAACAGCAATTTGCATTAATAACCATACAAAACTTCTTATTTTCTCTAAATTTAGTCAATGAAAGTGGTTTAAGATGGAGCCATCTAACAAATTGCGTTGATGCAAATATAAAAGGTGAATCTATGAAAATGCTTCGTAAAACCATCTGTGCTATGGCATTAGGTGCAGCGACACTGGCACCGGTTATGAGTACGACAGTATTCGCGGCACCAGTTGCAGCGTCGGAGCAGCAGGCAACTGCCAATTTGGTGAAACAATTATCGGGTATTAAAAGTTTTACTGCTAACTTTCAGCAAACTACAAAAGTGACCAACCCGAAAGCTACTCAAAAGAAAGGTTTAAGTGCGCAGCATATGAACCAAACTTTTACTGGGGTCATGAAAGTTCAGCGTCCGGGTAAATTCTATTGGGAAACAACCAGCCCATCTAAGCAAACCATTGCGACTACAGGTAAAACAGTTTGGATCTATGACCCAGACCTACAACAAGCAGTACGCCAAAGCTTAGATGACCAAGTTGCGAATACGCCTGCATTATTATTGTCGGGTAATACGGCTCAAATCATGAAGTCTTATCGTATTACACAGCCAAATAAGACAAAAACTTATTACACCTTATATCCAAAAAGTGATGATGGCGTATTTCAAAGCTTAACCATTAGTTTTGGTGCGAAAAATGCACCAACCTTAATGATTCTCCAAGACTCATTAGGTCAAACAACAAATGTACGTTTCAATAATGTGAAGGTGAATGCGTCTATTCCAGCGTCAACCTTTAACTTTGTACCTCCAAAAGGTACGGACATTATTGATCAATAATTCTCATGAACGAAAAAAAGCAGACATCGGTCTGCTTTTTTTATGGAGAAATGTAAAGCAAGCAAGCTGAATTTAAGTGAAATTTAGTAGTATGCTGATATTCGCAGGTTGCTTAAATGAAGTGACTTGTGGTTTTAACTGTTGCTATAGGGAATTTTGGGATGAAAAAAAATCATATGAATAATATAGCTTGGGCTGTTTCAGCTGTGGTTTTAATTGGGTCATTAACGGCCTGTCATCCTCGAAATGAACCTGTTGAAGGTGCAACGACGGAACAGAAGCCAGCGGTCGTCGCTGATGCGATTCCACTTATTCAATCGAAATCTGTTGCGATGCAATTGCCGAAAGCACAAGCTTGCGATGCGGAAGGTTGTACCCAATATACGATTCAAACGGTTGAAACCAATGTTGATTGGATTAATCAATATTTTACTGACCGAATTAAAAAGGCAGATCCGATTGCATTTTCAACTGAGCCGAATCAAAAAATTGATTTATCGGACAAGACGGATGCAGGCCTAAGTCAAAGTACCACTTCTGTTCGATACATTAGTCAGTGGGGGTATATTGCAACTTTTGCGATCGAAAGCTATACCTATGCAGCGCATGCTGCTCACGGCATGTCTCATGTCGAATATGTCAATTTTGATTTAAAAGCCAAAAAACGTTTGGCTTTACAAGATGTCTTAGTCAAAGGTGCAGATGCGAAAGTGATTAGCGCATTATTTGATGCCAACTATATGTGGTTAGATAGTCACGATATTGAACGTTCAAAACTACAATTAAGCGATAATTTTTATGGCTCTAGACTAGCAGAATAGATATGTTAGTCTAGAATCATGATAGAAAACAGTAAATTAAGTCACTATAAGATTAAAAAAATTATTCAGTGCTTTTGCATTGATATTCCTGCTTCTAAAACAG
>NZ_VOZT01000131.1:0-1795 GCF_013419625.1 Acinetobacter sp. YH12070
TGTTCAAATGGCTATTCTACGTTTGATTGGTTTTGGAAAAAAAGAAGAATTTAAGAAAGTGCTAGCAATTTTAAGAAAGAAAAAGCCTGATAGGACAAGGATCCTATGAAATTTGTCGTGTACAGAGATTCAAAAGTTAACACCTTAATTGTATTAGAGCTTTTCCCTATTTAAGAATGCTTTTTTTAATTTTTTGACATAAAAAAAAGCGACTCAAAAGAGCCGCTTTTTTCTAACCGAAGTTAAACTCAAATTATTGAGCTTGACCAGGTTGAGCCACTACAGTACGGCTACCAGAAATCGTAGCGAATACGCGACGGTTCATAGCACGGCCTTCTTTAGTGTTGTTGTCAGCGATCGGTTGATCCCACGCGAAACCTTGAGTAGATAAACGAGCTGGGTCAACGTTGTATTCGTTAACAAGTGAAGATTTAACAGAGTTAGCACGGGCTAGTGATAAACGTTCGTTTAGAGCACGTGGACCAGTGTTATCTGTGTGACCTTCGATGTTAGCTGTAGCATTAGGGTATTCGCCTAATTTTTCAGCTACTTTAGCAATTTCAGGTTTGTATTGATCTTTGATGTTTGATTTGTTTGTATCAAAGAACACACGAAGTTCCATGTTAAGATCTTCAGTCAACTCTTGAGGAGCTGGAGCAACTGGAGCAACTGGAGTTACAGGAGCAACTTCAACTACAGGAGCAGCAGGTTTCAAGTGACCGCCAAGAACTACGTTAAGACCAGCTAAAGCTGTGTAGTTCCAGAAATCTTCATCGATGTTGTAAGTAGCACGAGCTTCAGTACGTAGAGATAAAGCATCGTTTAAGCGCCAGAAAGCACCTAAACCAGCATTACCCAAAGTACCTTCTTCAGTAGTACCACGAGCTTGTGCAGATGGAGCTAAACCACGAGCAGCAGCTTCGTCAAATTTGTATTTGTAGTGACCAGCACCCAACAATACATATGGCTTAACTTTGCTGTCATAGTTTTTAGTGATCAAATCAGAAGTAGCATAGAAGTTACCATTGATTTGAGTTTGTTTGTATTCGCCGAAATCAACGTCTACATCACCTTTAACTTGGTTATATTCAGCTTCGAAACCTAACCATGGAGTTAATTCAACACCAAGTGCTGCACCAACAAACAAGTCATCTTGTAGCTCAGGACTTTCAGTTAAGTTACCACGGCTGTTGTTGTGTTGAGAATCTTGGAAAGTGTAACCAAGCATTAATGGAGTAACAGTTACGCCTGCGTTTGCAGCTGCTAAAGGAGCAGCTACGAGCATTGCTAATGCAATACGACTCATTTTCATGGATTTATCCTCCAGAGATAACAATTGTTGTTAAAGCTCAAGCCGAAAAATTGGCTATCCTGAGATAGGCTTTCTTATACCCCAGTTTTTTTTTTAAGCTATTCACACTGAATCATACAAACACTTTTTTCTTTTTCCAAGTGCTTGATTAATCTAATCAAGTAAATTATTGACAAAATTACTTACAATTTCCGTTGTAATTCGGTAAATTTTTACTCAATTTTGAGCAGTGAATCGCCTATTGTCACTTGCTATTTTCATTTTAACAGCTTTATCTAAAATTGAGTAATAAAATTCTATACTCAAAATTAATATCGCCATTAAAAACACATATAACACTAAACATATAAAAATAATCTTTGTACACGACAAAAAAAGATAACTCATTGAAATAATGGCATAATACTTGTTTTCTGACGACGAATATGATGACACATTTCAATGAGTTACATCTCATCTTAAACAAATATCTAAAGTGGAACA
>NZ_VOZT01000013.1:0-75435 GCF_013419625.1 Acinetobacter sp. YH12070
AGTTGTATGAGGGATAAGGGCAAATTGTAGGTTTTATCTCAGGTTCAAATTTAAGATTTTAGCAGCACTCCAAACTCTACAATTTGCGTATAGTGGTAGCTAATCACTATATCAATCAAGATACAAGAAGCACTGCTTCGCAAGGGTCAGGATAATCAGCAGTAAAATTACGTTTCACTAAATCATCCGCTCTTTTTTGATCATCTCGGCTACGGGTGGTGTATTTATTCTTCCCACGCCAAACACCCTGTATACCTAGCTTCTTCATCAAGCGAACCACTGTACAGCGTGCAATAACATAACCTTCACGTTTCAGTTGTTGCCAAACTTTACGTACACCATATCGACCTGAACTTTCTTTCCAAATTCGTTTAATTTGTTCAGCATGATGCAAATCATGTAGATCTCGCTTTGCTCGATGTTCTGGGTTTTCAGCAATATCTAGTGTTCGATAATAGGTAGAAGCTGAGATCGGTAAAATCCTACAAATCGCCTCAACACCATATAACGCCTTATTGTTATGGATGAAATCCACCATTATTTGTGTGGGCGGTCGAGCTCCGCCTGGGCGAAAAAAGCGGCTGCTTTACGCAGAATTTCATTGGCACGCTTTAATTCTTTGATTTCACGTTCCATTTGCTTCATTTTTTCTTGATCAGAGATCTGTTGTACTTTGATAGGATTTTGCTCATCTAAATGCTTTTGATGCCAAGCACGAAGTGTTTCAGGAGTACAACCAATCTTAGGCGCAATAGCTGTGATCGCAGCCCAATTAGATGGATAGTCTTTTTCAGATTCAATCAATAATTGAACCGATCTTTCTCTGATTTCAGGGGTATATTTTAATTTGGTCATCGGAACATTCTCTCAGAATACTGAGTCTCCGACAAACCCGGTACGGTTCAAAACGTTTAAAGTTACCATCTGCAAATGTAAATTGTGTAAGCCCAAGTAAAACAACAGGTGTGACAATTTTTATCAATTTCATATGCTAACTCCTTGTCTTGCATATTTTTTTAATTAAATCCTAAAAACATTCTTTGTTCTTATATTTAAAAGTTATGTAATTAGTATAATTTTTTATAGTTATATTATGTTTTTATATATTGTTATTTGTAAATTTTTGCACTATTTTAATGCAAAAAAGGCCTGTACTTATCAATAAAGGCCAATGTGATTTTCTTATTGAAATTTAACGATATTGTGGTTGGTAACCTAGGTACGCTTCGATCTGGTCATAGCACCATTGGAAAATAAATGTGTAGACTAAAATACACATGGTCATACTAAAATCGAGCAAAATCGCCTGCCATAAGGTCATATGCATGGCATAAGCCACCATTGGGATGGTTGCAAGCATTAAACCGCCCTCAAATCCAATTGCATGTAAAACACGTACACCAAAGGTTCTTTTTAACTTTCTTTTTGCTTCAAATTTTTCAAAATAATGATTAAAAATCATGTTCCAAATCACAGAAGTGACCGCCATTGCAATACCGAGCGTACCTGTCACCTCCATCGGAACTTTAAAAATAAAACTTAAAGCAATAGCAATGATCACCAATAGGATGATCTCATAGCTTAGCGCATGAATAATCCTTCTCTTGGAAATCGTCATTTTGAAACACTCTATTATTTGTAAAAAACTTATTTTATTTTTATATTATTGATTAATCGATTCAGATTCTTTCAATATTATTGAAAGGTTGTATTCCTTTATTTTTTCTGTATGCACATGAATATTAATCAAGAACAACTGATGATTTTTAAAACAGTCATGGAAACAGGATCATTTTCCGCAGCCGCCAGACAACTCGGCAAAGTGCCATCAGCAGTCAGCATGTCCATTGCGAATTTCGAAATTGATCTCAACCTTAAACTGTTTGAGCGCGTTGGTCGTGAGCCTGTGCCCACCGCTCAAGCGCTTAACCTGTATGAAAAAACTGAACAATTATTGATAGAAATCAATCAGTGGAAACAGCATGCGATTGCGCTGAGTCATGGTTTAGAGTCTTCACTGAATATCGTGGTGGTATCAGAACTGCTTCATACGCAGTGGACCGACTATATCTCTTTGCTAGAAACTCATTTTCCATCTTTGCAAATCAATATTTTTTCTGCGCCTCAAGAAGATGCCCAAAAGATGTTATTACTAGGTCAAGCACAGCTTGCTCTAATGTTTGAACGTGAACAGCTTGAGAGTTATGAACAATTTGTCGAATTGAAACGTGAAGCATTGGTTCCTGTTGCTGCGACAAAACATGGCCTGTCGAAATTTAAGCAAGTCAGTTTTGAGCAAATTTTGCAAAGTCGGCAAATCGTGGTTGCAAGTCGTGATAAAAGTATCAAACCAGAGTTGTTATTTTCCAAACACAGTTGGCGTACAGATAACCACCACTCTGCCTGTTCGATGATTATTCAAGGTCTGGGTTGGGGTGTGCTTCCATTAGAGATGTTTAATGAAAATCCGACACTCAAAGATCAACTCAAAATCTTAAGCTTTCAAGATTTCACACCCAAATTTGAATATTTCGTCGACTTGGTCTGGAACCGTGAAAAACCTCTCGGCTCGGCTGCTCATTTTTTGATTAATCACATCCGAAATTCACGAAAAACTACGATTTAGACCGCCTAATTGGGCGGTTTTTGGTTGGGTTCTAAACAGATTGTGTTATAAAAGTATGTACACCAAGAACATTAAGAACTAGATTTCAAATGACTCAAAATGCGTTAAACCAATTAAAAAGCCTAACAACGATTGTTGCTGACAGCAGTGATTTAGCTGCGATTAATACATTCCGTCCATTGGATGCGACCACAAATCCATCTTTAATTACAGCAGCGGCAAATCAACCTGAAAATAAAGAACTGATTGAAAGTGCTTTTGAACAAGCGCGTAAAGAAGGTTATCAAAACGATGAGCTGGTTGAGCGCACCATCGATATTCTTACGGTCAAATTTGGTGTAGAAATTTTAAAATTGATCGAAGGACGTGTATCTACAGAAGTCGATGCAGCCTTGTCTTATGATACCGATGCCACCATTGCAAAAGCCAAAGAGTTACTGGCTTTATATGCACAGTATGGTATCGATCAAAACCGTATCTTAATTAAAATTGCCTCAACATGGGAAGGCATTCAAGCCGCTAAAGCCCTTGAAGCCGAAGGCATTCACTGTAATCTGACGCTATTGTTTGGCTTACATCAAGCTCAAGCCTGTGCAGATGCTCAAGTCACGCTGATTTCGCCATTTGTTGGTCGTATTTTAGATTGGTACAAAAAAGCTGAAAATGTGGATAGCTACCCGATTGAGAAAGATCCGGGCGTGTTATCAGTGAAGCAGATTTACCACTACTACAAACAACATGACATCAAAACTGAAATTATGGGTGCTAGCTTCCGTAGTATTGATCAAGTGCTTGGTTTAGCAGGTTGTGATTTATTGACAGTTTCACCGAATTTATTGGCAGAACTGGAAAAAGATCAGCGTACCGTGGAAGTGCAATTGTCTAATCATCATGCGCATGCACACTGTCAACACGATGTACAAGTGCTCGACAAGCAAACTTTCAAAGCTGAAGTTGAAAAAGACTTAATGTCTTTCCAACTATTACAAGGCGGTATTGATGGTTTTATTAAAGCCCGTGAGCAATTAAGTCGCTTACTGCGTCAAACTTTTGGCTTAGATGCTGAAATAAAAGCATAAATTAGAAATTTTCAGTTTCATCTAGAACCGAAGTTGTATACTACAGCTTCGGTTTTTTATTTGAGTGTCTTCAGTGTTTGGAATCACAGACTTAACGACCTTTATTATTGGTACGATATTAATTGTGATTTTACCCGGGCCAAATTCACTTTATGTCATGTCTGTTGCTTCTCGCTATGGCATTAAGGTCGGCTATTTAGGCGCTTTTGGCGTTTATACTGGCGATTTGATCTTAATCTTACTCACTGCTCTCGGTGCTGCATCCTTACTTCATGCCTTCCCTTGGTTATTCTTATTATTAAAAATTGTCGGTGCGCTGTATTTAAGTTATTTAGGTATCAAACTTTTCAAGGCTGCCTACCAAACATGGAATGCCGTTCAAACGCCAGAACAACTCGACACTAAACAACTGAGTTTGAGCGAACTGAAACCGTTTAAGACTGCATTAACCATCAGTATTTTAAACCCTAAAGCCATTCTTTTTTACTTATCGTTCTTTGTGCAATTCGTCGATCCTGCATATCCATATCCAGCGATTACATTCACCGCACTCGCGATCGTGCTGCAAATTATCAGTATGAGCTATTTAACGATTTTGATCTTTTCGGGTGCAAAACTGGCCACCTATTTTAGCCATCGTTATAAATTTACGGCATGCTGTGTGGCTGCAGTTGGTCTTCTATTTTGTGGATTTGGGCTAAAGCTTGCGACTTCTACCATGTAAACGACATGGGCAAAGTATTTCTGTTTTTTTACTTAAAAATCTATATGCCTTTAAACTTTTGAATGGATGAAACATCCACAATGTTTGTTGTCGATTCGTTCTATTAAAGTGCCGTTTGTTAATAACTGATGTTACGCACGTAAAAGTAATTTCGCATTTTTAAAATGCTTTTTAAGTCTATTCGACGGAGTCTTACATCTAGGATTTAAATAAAGGGATTCGCCTTCGGCTGGAGGTACTTTTGTTTCGGCAAAAGTACCCAAAACCATTGCCATCCGCAAAACTCCTTCACTAGCGTCTAATTATTCAAAAGTATCGCAAAAACATTTTTGAATAGAAGTAGTCCTGTCTCAAACACTTGCGGATGACGTTGCCGCGTATCTTTCTTTTATTTGAATCAAATGGCTCTTCTGATGTTACTGCGTAACATCAGTGAATAAATAAAGAATTTCCATAATATCTCGATGAGCACTTTTACTGTACAGGACTTGAGCGTATCATCCTGAAAAATGTCATCTTAAACCTGCGCCAACAATAGTTATAGCTCGATCATTATGCAAAAACTACTCCAAGACTTTTCCATTCCAGCTGCTTTTGCAGGTTTTATTACGTTCTTAGTCGGGATCAGCGTCTCGGCTGTTTTGGTGATCCAATCTGCACAACTGCTCGGTGCCAACACTGCAGAAATAACCTCTTGGTTTTGGGCTTTAGGTTTGGGTATCGGCTTAAGCGGGTTGATTCTGTCTTGGAAATTTAAATATCCCGTTGCGACTTCATGGTCCACTGCGGGACTGGCACTGATTTTAGCGACTGCAAATGGTTACAGCATGAATGCCGCTCTAGGCGCATTCTTGGTCTGTGGCCTATTAACAGCAGTACTCGGATTTTTAGGCATTTTTGAAAAAATACTGCGCTATATCCCACAAAGTCTAACCAGTGCAATGTTGGCGGGCGTACTCCTTAAATTTGGTATTGAGCTATTTGTCAGTTTACAAAATGAATGGGCATTCGTTCTTGGTTTACTCGCGGCTTATGTCCTCAGTAAACGACTGTTACCACGATATAGCATTGTCATTACGGTGATCATTGGCATCATGCTTTGTCCATTATTACTTGGCTTTCAATTACCGGCGCTTAATTTAGAACTCGCACAGCCGGTTTGGGTCACACCTGAATTTTCGATCTCAGCAATACTGGGTTTGGCGCTACCACTCTTTGTAATCAATATGGCCTCTCAGTATTTACCGGGTTTAGCCATGATTAAAAGTTATGGCTATCAACCCCACGTTAATCAACTGATCGGTTGGACTGGGACAGCCCAAACGCTACTCGCGCCATTTGGATGTTTTAGTGTCAATATTGCTGCGATTAGTGCCGCCATCAGTCTAGATGACCAAGCCCACCCCGATGAGAAAAAGCGCTATATCGCAGGTATGACCTGTGGCTTCTTTTATATTTTGATGGGCCTGTTTGCAGCCACTTTGGTGAGTTTCTTAACCGCTTTCCCATTGATATTTATTACCGCTTTAGCAGGCATTGCCCTACTAGGCACCATTGGACACAACATCGTCATTGCTTTCCAAGAAGCCAGTGAACGAGAAGCCGCTTTACTCACCTTCTTGTTTAGTGCATCGGGCATACAGTTTTTTGGTATTGGCTCTGCATTTTGGGGGTTGGTCTTTGGTTTAGTCGTACATGCTATTTTCAAGTATAAGAGAAATTAAGCCCTCAGTTAAATAATTTGCTTCAAATAAAAGAATGATACGCGGTAACGTCATACGCAAGTGTTTGATATAGTTCTATTTCTAATCAAAAATGTTTTTGCGGTACTTTGAATAATTAGACACTAGTGAACAAGTTTTGCGGTGAGGAGCAATGCTCCGCAAGATGGTTTCCTTACGTAGCACGCTTCTCATTTTGCCGAATGAGAAACAACATTTCAAGAGTACCTCCAGCTGAAGGCTAATCCCTTTATTCAATCCCTAGATGTAAGACTCTGTCGAAAAGACTCAAAAATCATTTTAAAATGCGTAATTACTTTTACGTATGTAAAATCAGTTATTTAATCTCTTTCACTCGATACGTTCGGGCGATTAATTCTTGTTTTAATAATTGGGTTTCGATTTCGTCTTCCACTTCTGTAAAAGCGGTGAGCCAAATACCATCGGCTGCATAACGTACAATTTTCAGTTCTATATCTGAATCGGTCTGATGATGTCGCTCTAAACGTGATTTCATCCATTCGATCCAATATTCATTAAAAGTTTTATCGGTCAGCATGGTCATCGAAATCGCTGACCATGACTGTTGCAAACCCATGATTTGTTTTTCTAAGGTAATTTCAATATAGGCTCGGGTAAAACGACCGTATGGCTCAGGGTCTTCGTCAATTAATCGGTCAACGACCTCGTCTAATTGAGCCAAAAGCATCACAATCATGGACTCTAAGAGCTTTTGCTTATTTGAAAAATGATGAAATACACCACCTTTTGTAACCCCAACTAAATCCGCAACGGCTTGAATCGACACCCCATTAACACCTTTATCAGCAGCAAGACGAATTGCGTGCTGCAAAATACTTTGGCGTATCAGTTGAGGCTCTTTCTTGCGCTGATGCGGATTATCCATACTAGTGTCCAGCTGAAGTTGAAAACAGGTTGATCACGACCACACCTGAAACAATCAGGCCTATCCCTAACATGGCTGGGAGGTCTAAACTTTGATGAAAGATAAAGTAGCCAATTAGTGCAGTTAAAACAATACCAACACCCGCCCAAATGGCATAAGCAATACCAAGTGGTATGACTTTAATCACCTGAGACAATAAATAAAATGCCAAACAAAATAAAACTGCGACAGCCAATGAAGGCGCAAGTTTGGTAAACCCTTCTGACTTCACCAAAAATGTCGAACCAATTACTTCTGAGATAATCGCCAATGACAGTAAGCCATAGGCCAATGTTACCGAATTCATTAATCATTCCAAAATAAACATACCAACTGGTAGGTATGTTATTAAGTTAGAGAGTATTCTGCAAGCCTTTTAAGCCTATTTTTAATTTTTGACGGTCTGTGCGTGTTGTTGCAAAAATTCTAAAGTGCGATCAAAGGTCTGCTGACTGGCCTTTTTACTCATCATAAATTGATATTCATGTACCAAAAATTCTTTCGAATCTGGATAAAAAACCGCTGTCACAGGTACATCATTTGCCAGCAATTTTTCCACAAAAGGCTCAGATTGCGTTTTGGTTAAAAAATCTTTATTGCCACCGCTGATAAATACAGGCGGATAATTTGCATTAATATTTGAGGCCGTTGAAATACGCGTTAAAAACTCGGCATCATCTTTTTTGTCTCCGGTATACGCCTGAACCAAGTTATAAACGCCCCACTCGATCAATCCAATCTCGTCGGGTGCAGTATTTACAAAGCTGTTTAAATCATAAATACCACAATGCAAAATCAGCCCTTTAAGCTGTGAAGGCTTTAATATAGGTTGAATCTTTGACGCTTGCGCAAAATCGGGATTCGTAACCAAGGCGGCATAATGACTGGCCATATTTGCACCTGCAGAATCCCCTGCCAAATACATATTTAGCAAATCAATGCCATATTGTGCCGCATGTAGATTCAAAAACGTCAGTGCTGCATCTATTTGGTTGAGCTGCGCAGGATAAATGGCTTCAGGTGCAAACTGATATTGAACAGAAACCACATTATAACCTTGGGCTGCGAGCCGTTTAAAATATCCACCTGCATGTTCTTTTGAGCCAGAGACCCAACCGCCCCCGTGGATCCAAACAATTGTTGGTCTTGGTGCAATCGCTGTACTTGTTTCAGGTTGATAGATATCCAAGTTTAAATTTGGATTTTGTAGATATTGAATATTTGACTGCACAATAACATTGTCAGGTGCATGTAAGTTGATAAAGGTCTTTTGAACTTGTGTCGATAAGTTAAAAGCACCTGCAATCACTTTGGTACTGCTTTGCGTGTTTTGACAACCAGACAAATGCAACATTGAACAAATACTGAGTGCAACCAACCCTACTTTATATGACATATCTAACTATCTAATCGCATCAATTTTGTTATAAATCTTAGATTTATAACTGTATATAGTTTAGGCTTATTTTTATAAAGTTCAAATTGATCTTTTATGCTCAAAATCCGAGAAAATTAGTCGATTTTATTTTCATATTTTTTGAGCAAAGTCCGAGTTTTCCACTCAGATTTATTTGACGACTTATCGACATTAATTTATGTAATTTTATGAATTTACAATATTTTTTATATTAATAAATTGAACCATGCACGACAATGTGTTATCAATAATCTATAGGGTTTAAAAGCAAAATTACAGGAGATTGTTCCATGTCATATCAAAACATTTTAGTACCTGTCGATGGTTCAGAAATCTCGTTTTCTGCAGTTAAAAAAGCTGCAATTATTGCCAAGGCGTTTAACAGCCAACTCACTTTAATCAGCCTTGTTGCTGAAGACCCATTTACCGATGCAGACTTCTATTATTCTTCATCAATCATGAAAGAATATTTCGTACAAGCTTACGCAAATGCAGAATCTGCATTAAAAGAAGCTGTGCAAATCACGACTGAAGTGGGTATAGATGCACAAAGTAAGATTATTAAAGGCCAAGTTTCTGCTGAAGGTGTCGTAGAAGCAGCCAATGAAGTCAAAGCTGATTTGATCGTGATGGGTTCACATGGTCGCAAAGGCTTTAAGAAAATGCTACTCGGTAGTTTCGCACAAGATGTACTCAGCAATACTGAATTACCCGTGTTGGTTGTAAAAGCTTAAGATGACCAAGCCCACATCATGTGGGCTTTTTTGTATTCAGCACACCCTGCACCAATAAGCTTACCCTTTTGTCTAATTCATACAATATCGTGAATAGAGCAAGATTAGATTGATAACATTTAAAATATTAAGGAAGCAGATATGAGTCAATATCAACAAATTTTAGTCCCTGTGGATGAATCTCCAATTTCATATTCTGCTGTTGAACATGCCCTCAGCTTGGCTAAAAGTCAAAATGCACACGTGACCATTGTCAGTGTTGTTGCTGTTGATCCATTCGTTGGTGTCGATTTCTATGCTGTTACACCCGCAATCACTGAATATTTTATGCAAGCTGAAAAAAGTGCTCAGCTGCGTTTAGAAGATATCAAACAAACCTTTGTACGCGATGGTATCGAGGTTAAAACCCGTTTGATTCATGGTGTATCGCCAACTGAAGGGATTTTACAAGTGGCTGATGAAATCTCTGCAGATTTAATCATCATGGGTTCGCATGGACGCACAGGTTTGAAAAAAGCCATGCTGGGCAGCGTAGCACAAAATATTTTAACGCAGTGCCCAATTCCTGTTTTGATCATCAAGCAATAAACTAAGATTCAAAGAAAAGCCCTCAATTGAGGGCTTTTCTTCTTTTAGATCAATTAAAAACGTTGTTTAAATATACAATTCGTTCTGTAGTTTTCTGATTAAAGCATTTGGTATATTGCAACTCTTGATTTTGCGTATTCATCGCCTCATCCCAGTATTGCGAATGCTTTTGATAAGTCTCTTTTTCACTTTCATTTAATGAATAAACACTTTTTTGTGCAAGCACTTTACAGTCGATATCACGCTTTTCAAACCAGTCTGCTTGATCTTGCTGTAACTGCGCCTTTTGTTCATCACTAAAATGATCCCAAGTCTGATTGAGACGATCCACTACTTTGGCATTATCCTGATCTAGCTCTTTCTTACGAATATCCATCGCCTTTTGTGCAAGGCTCATTTGTTGAGATTGGCTCTCCATCCCTTGCTGATAGGATTCTTCATCTCGCTTATTTTGAGCACTATATGCCGCATATAACACCGCATGACGTGTCACTGTTACAACGCTATCAATTACGTCATTTTGACTCGGGACACTTAAACTTAAACCATCTTTGTCGGTTTTAGTGATGCTATAGCTAAAGTTCCCTTTAAGCTGATCATTGTCCATGCTTAAGCCTGACTCACCATCTTCGAGTGAATCATTCAAAGTATAATTACCACGCTCTTCACAGCCTTCATCACATGGTCGTTCAGCAAAGGCGTTTTCAGCACGCTTTTGTAATCCTTTCGGGAAAACCACCAACAATTGACTGCTACATTCCAATGTTTTGGCTTTATTAGGGTCTTCAGTTAAAGTCGTGACATTTTGAATTTTAAATTTTAGATTTTTTACAATCAGATCCATGAGTTGCTGATCGGCTTCATAATCGGACTGACGTATTTCTTTGTTTAATTCTTTGAGATATTCGTTTTTTAAGTGATCTTGCAATTGGTCGATATTGGCTTGTGCAGTACAACTCCAATCTTCCAAAGCAGGCGCTTCCGTTTTGGCTTCAGCATCTTTTTTATTTTTAAAATTATCACAGCCGGATATCAATGCCGCAGACAACATGAGGCTCGTGATGACTATTTTTTTCATTGTATAAGTACCATTATGATTTTATTCTTCGCGCGTATTTTACTCAAAATTACAGCGCTTTGACGAGAAAAATCCCCGCATGTGCAGGGATTTTTTATATATCATCTCATTTAGTATGGTTTTAATTGGTCTTTTCAGCCACGCCTTCACTGGTAACATCTCGTACTTTGCCATTCTCAGTATTTAAAACTTCAAACTCAATACGACGGTTTTTGAATTGACCTTCTTTGGTGCTGTTTTCTGCTACCGGTTTTTCTTGACCATAACCCACCGCTTGAAGCTGTGCAGGATCAACGCCTTTCGACACCAAGTAATCCACCACAGCTTGTGCACGCTCTTGCGATAACGCTTTATTCGCTTCCGCATTACCCACAGCATCGGTATGACCTTGTACAGTCAGATGTACCTGTGTAGCGCGCTGCATTAACGCTGCCGCCTGATCCAAAATCGATTTATTCACATCAGGAATATCAGATGAACCAGTCGCAAAATTAATAATTTGTAAGTTCAGCGCAGTCGCAACATCTAGAGCACGAACTTGTTCAGGGTTAATACTCGCTAATGCTTTTTGTGCATCGGTAATACTGTTATCTACAGCAGTTTGTTCACTCACACCTTCTTGAACCAATACTGTCATATTTTTTGCTAAAGGTTTAATTTGATTGGCAAGGTTTTGAGCATCTGCAGGATTTTGCGACAAAATTGATAACTGATTTTCTGTCCAGGTCAAAGTGGTATTTGGCACACCTTTTAGTTTTTGCAGAACCGTTGGAATGGTATCTTGATCAATAAATTGAGTATGGTAACTGGCATCAGATGAAGCACCACAACCCGTATTAAAGTTAAAGATCTGTTTGACTTGTTGCTGCAAAATTTCAAGATAATTTGAATCACCAGTTTGAATTTGACAGTTGGTTAACTGCCCATCTGTACCGGTGCTAAATTGCATATGCGCTGGCTGAGATGCCGCAGGCTGTGCAACCGTTGTTGCAGAGGTGGTTGGTTCTTCTTTATTAGTACAAGACTTAAACCAAAATGCGATCAGACCCAATAATATAAGCAGCGCAATAATTGGCAATAACCAATTCGAGCGTTTTTCCTCAACGATAACAGGTGTTGGTTCAACAACAGGTGCTTGGTGTAATGTACGGCCAGCTGCAGTGTTGACCCCTAAACCTGCGAGTAAAGGTACTGCCCATTGTGGTAGTGCCACCAAAATGCTATCTGCATGATTATCAAGTAAATGCGTGATTGCGACGGGATCAGATGAACCCGCTTCATTTTCAAGTGCCCCTAAAGTTGGAGCTATAGAGTGGTTTAAGGTTTGCTCTATTTCTGACGTTGGGGCCGTACCGCCACCGAGATGTTGCAAAAATTGTTCTTTTAATGTGGGATTTGCTGAAAATATATCACTAATACGAGGGTTTAACTGTTTTTGAAAGGCATCAATAAATTCAGGTTTGGATCGAAAAATATTTAACAGGAATGGAATAAACTGGCTAATGGCTGAATTTTTTTCAGTTAAGTGTTGTGTATCACCGTCCAGCACAATCGAGGAGACGTGCTGCTTAATCAGCGCTAATAAATCTATACTCATATTTGTACTCCATGCAGTTGTCATTATTTTCATGTGTACTTCAGTTTATATGCTTATTTTTTGATCAAATGTAATAATTTGTTCGGACTTGTCAACGCTTTAATTTCTTCTTTTATTTTCAATCTATTAATTTCAATCTTCACTAAAAAAGCCAGCCGAAGCTGACTTTTTAATGTCTAATCAAAATTCTGAGAATCAACAAATTTCCATGTTGAGCGTGCGCTTAAACGGCATAAAAAGCGTGAACTACTTTACCTTTTACCGTTTGCTGAATTAATGGTGTGTTCTTACCATTTGATACAATCGTGTCTTTATTAATAGTCCACTCAAGCTCTGGATCGACCAGTACCCAACCCGCTTCATCTGCCCAACGCTGTTGCATATTGGCCACTTTTGCCGGTGCGAGTGTAACTTTCTCAACCCATTCCAGTGGGCTTAATAGGCCTTCTTGAATCAGTTGAATACCAAAAGGTACATAGGTATCAAATGCGGTAAAACCGGGCTGTGTTTCAGCAAAAGGCGCCATTTTCGCAGAGCTGCTCAGTGGCTCATGATGTGTACAGATCGCGTCAATCACACCGTCTTTTATCGCTTGGCGGAGCAAGTCTTTATCTTGCTCAGAACGTAGCGGCGGACGCACATGTGCAAGTGAATTAAAGCTGTCAATCAACTGATCAGTTAAATGCAATTGGTGCATGGCTACATCGCAAGTCACCGGTAAGCCTTTCGCTTTGGCATGTTTAATCAATTCAACAGATGCACCTGATGACAACAGACCAAAGTGCGCACGCACTTTAGTGGCTTCAATCATCAGTAAATATTTTGCAATGGCTACGGTTTCCGCTAATGCAGGGATCATCGGTAAACCTTGACGAGATGCGACAAAGCCTTCATGCACACAGCCATCTTTGGCAATCTGCGGTTCTTCGGCATAGAACACAACGGTCATGTTCAGACCCGCAGCATATTCTAAGGTACGAATCACCACATCATCGTCCATAAATGGCGCATTAGCATTCGATACCGCAGTACAGCCACCTTTTTTCAAACCCGCCATATTCGCAGGCTGCTTGCCTAACAAGCCTTGAGTTTGCGCGCCAATCACCTGCAGATAAATGCCGCCGTCTAGCATGGCTTTTTCCACCAGGCCATGAATCAATGCACCATTGTCTTGCACAATCGGTTTAGAGTCAGGCGGGGTAAACACATGCAAAATACCATTCGCACGCGCAGCCTTACCTTCTGACTTTAAAGTGCCGTGCTGCTGCTGACCCGGCTCTCGTAAACGCGCGCAAAGGTCAACCATACTTGGCATCAGCCATTTGCCTTGACCATCAATGGTTTCAGCGGCATTGCTTTCGGCAACCAATCGGCCATTTTCAATATAAACCGTCTGTACGCTGTCAGTTTGATTGATTGGATCTAAGACACGTACATTTTCAACTTTAACAATACTCATGACTATCCCTTAAACCGCAATCGCTTCAATTAAACCTTTTTCTTGCAACTGACCTTGCATTGCCAAAGCCAGTACCGCCATACGCACCGCAATACCGTTGGTCACCTGATGTAAAATCACCGACTGAGCACCATCGGCAATACTCGAGTCAATTTCAACACCGCGGTTCATTGGTCCCGGATGCATCACGATGCAGTCAGGTTTTGCCAAAGCCAAGCGCTCTTTATTCAAACCGTACATTTTGTAGAATTCGGCTTGAGATGACAGCGCAGGAGAATCAATACGTTCATTTTGAATACGTAAAGTAATAATCACGTCGCATTCTTGAATGCCGGCTTCCATGTTGTTGAACAGACGAATGCCTTCGCCATAATCATCAAAACCGTAAGGCAGCAAAGTATTTGGCGCAATGACACGAATATCTTTACAGCCCAATGTTTGTAATGCAGCGACATCTGAACGGGCAACACGCGAATGCTTAATATCGCCAATGATGGCAATGGAAATGTCTTCAAAATTCTTTTTGGTTTCACGGCGAATCGTCAACATATCCAACATGGCTTGCGTAGGATGCGCATGACGGCCATCGCCTGCATTGATGATTGCCACATGCGGACAAACATCTTTGGCAATAAAGTGCGGCGCGCCTGACGATGAATGACGAACCACAAAAATGTCGGTCGCCATCGCTTCTAAATTCCACAAGGTATCACGCAGTGTCTCGCCTTTTGATGTACTTGAACGTGCAATATCAATGTTCAATACGTTTGCAGACAGACGTTTTGCTGCCGCTTCAAAAGTGGTACGGGTACGTGTTGAATTTTCAAAGAACAGGTTCATCACCGTACGACCTTCTAAAAGGTTGTTGGTAATTAGCTGATTTTGGTCATTAAAAAAGGACTGTGCAGTGTCCAATATTTTTGTGAGAGTTTCTTTAGAAAGGCCTTCGATGGTGAGGAAATGTTTTAAGTTACCATCTTGGTTGAGTTGAATCTGGCTCGGTGTATGCAATGCCGCCAAGTGCATGAGAGATTCCTTATCGTTAAGTTAACGCATTATACAGAGAATCTTGGCAAATGGCAGTTGAAGTTTTCAACGTTCAATGCAAACGTATGATGTTATTCAAAATGAATTTTCAAATTCCTATCTATCATTTCAATTAGATAAATTAAACGTTTTAAATTAAACTTCACCTTTCCCCTTTCAAAAAGCCTTCAAACAGAACTTCAATCCACCTTTATTTTTAATTGAATTGGATACTTTCAAAAAATAAAGTTCAGCTGTAAACAGCCGCCTTCTGCGCAGTTCAACAACTCTTGAAATAAGGAAGTTGGTTTATACATCAGGCTGCGTGCAGCAGGAAATTTATGCTGCTGCTCACAGCGGGATTGAATTAACGCAATGCGCCAATATAACGATGTGCAACCTGTGCTTTACAGATGTCTTCCGCAGTCGGTTCGCTCATTAATATTTCTGCCGTTTCAGGCTGTACTGAACTGTCCGTCAATTCCTCTGCTTCAGAAACGGCAGCTTCATGCAAATTCAACTCGCTGTAAAGCCGCGCAACCAAACGAGATAATTCAGGATCGGCCGTTTCCAGAGCCAAGTTAGAAACAAAGCGTGCGTATTCGACATTCTCAACCACATATAATGCGTCAATAACCCGACCTGACACACGACGTAAACGCGCGTAAATTAAAGTGGCGATTGAAAATGCGTTTGATTGACTATTGATTGCCAGCCCTGTCATAAATACCCCTAATGATATCAATATTATAAAGATCGAAATTTGATCAGGGTTATAGCAATTTTTGTACCATTAAGTGATATTTCTCACAATGTACACAGAATAAATTTGATAAAGTCATTCAAATCTACCGATATTTCTCCCGTTTCAGCGCAATATCGTCCGCCCAAATCCACGAAAATACGTTAAAATATGCGATTGCTTTTTTGCCTTTGGAAATTTACATGAATTCGAAACCGCGTCTTTCTACATATTGGGTTACCTGTGCAGATGGACTGGAAACCTTACTCCGCGAGGAAATTGAAGGTTTAGGTGTTCAAAATATTGAACAATTCCCGGGTCGTCTTGTATTCAAAGGCACACTTGAAGATGCATACCGTATTTGCATGTGGTCACGTTTGGCTTCTCGTGTACTCACCCCGATTCATACACATGAATTAGAGTTCACGCATGATGCACGTGATGTAGCGGAAGAGCTCTATGAAGGTGCAATAAACTTTGACTGGTCACTTATTTTTGCACCACAAAGTACATTTGCTGTTCGTTTACACATCGAACGTGACATTAAAGTCAATTCTCAGTTCGCAACTTTACGTGTCAAAGATGGTGTGGTCGATTCCTTTATGGAAGCTGTGGGCAAACGTCCTAGCATTGACATTAAGCAACCTGAAATTACGTTGTATGTATTAGCTGGCAAAACTGAACATACTTATTGCTTAGATTTATCAGGTGACTCTCTGCATAAACGCGGCTACCGTCGCTACATGACAGATGCACCGATTAAAGAAAACTTAGCGGCTGCTATCTTACAGAAAGCAAAACTTAAACAACATCAACCCGATATTATCTTGGACCCAATGTGTGGTTCAGGGACCTTTATCATTGAATCTTTAATGATTTTGACTGACCGCGCACCAGGCCTTGTTCGTCGTTTTGGTTTTAATGGTTGGAATGGTCATGACCATGAACTTTGGATGTCAATTAAAGGCGAAGCGGCTGAGCGTCATAAAGCTGCACTTGAAAATCCTCTCCCACAATTCTATGCATTTGATGCAGACTGGGAAGCGGTAAAAGCGACCAAACAAAATATTATTGCTGCAGGTTTCGAATCTGTACTTGATCAAATTAAAATTGAAGAACGTACACTTGCAGACTGGCCAGAATTCCAAGCAACAGGTAAGAAAAGCTTTGTTGTCACTAATCCTCCATACGGCGAGCGTTTAGGTGATAAAGCCTCTAACCGCGCACTGTATTTAGGTCTATCGGCATTATTACAAAAGAACTTCCCAAATCAGCCTGCTGCGATTATTGCAGCACAAGTTGAACAGGCCGATGTCCTTGCCTTTAATGATCCGCAAATTTTGCGTTTGATGAATGGTAAGCTCCCAATTTACGTCCGTTTTGGTACAGTCAAACCTGCAGCAGTTCAAAAGCCTTTCCTCGAGCATTGGGAACCTCAACAATTTGAAAAAATTGAAGGTGCAGAAGACTTTACTAACCGTCTGCAAAAAAACATGCAGAATCTTAAAAAATGGGCAGTTAAAGAAAATATTTTCTGCTTACGTTTATATGATGCCGATTTACCAGACTTTAATGTCGCAGTAGATTTGTATGGTGATCGTTTACACGTACAAGAATACGCACCACCGAAAAAAATTGACCCTGAGAAAGCCAAAAAACGCTTTAACTTAGCACTGCAAGCGATTCGTGCAGTGACAGGCTTAGGTCGTGATGCGATTTTCATTAAAACACGTGCCCGCCAAGAAGGTAAAAATCAGTACACCAAACAAAGTACTGCGTCTAAACGTTTTATCGTTCAAGAAGGCAAAGCAAAGATTTTGGTGAACCTAACAGACTACCTCGATACAGGTTTGTTCCTTGACCATCGTCAAATGCGTCTACGTATTGCCAAAGAAGCCAAAGGTAAACACTTCCTGAACTTATATAGCTATACCTCTACAGCGAGCTTACATGCAGCGCTTGGCGGTGCAGCAAGTACGACCAGTGTCGATTTGTCAAATACCTACCTAAACTGGTCTAAAGAGAACTTTGTACTGAATGGTTTGACAGTAGATCATGCAGATGAACAACATCAGTTCTTCTCTAGCGACTGTTTTGAATGGTTGAAAGAAGGTCACGAGCAATATGACCTGATCTTTATTGACCCACCAACATTCTCTAACTCTAAAAAGTTCTATGGTACGTTTGATGTCCAACGCGACCATATGTCTTTGCTTAAACGTGCCATGAACCGTTTAACCACTGACGGAACGCTTTACTTCTCAAACAACTACCGTGGTTTTGAGATGGACGATGTGATCATGGCAATGTTTGACGTTGAAGAAATCAGCAATGAAACCATTGGCCTAGACTTTAAACGTAATACCAAAATTCACCGTGCATGGAAAATCACTCATCCACAAATCTAAGGTTTGACTTTAGAAATTCCTGATCTATGAAATGAAGCACGTCAGTGCTTCATTTCAACCACGACTCCATCTGGATACGTTACTCGAATATTTTCATGTCGCTCTTGCAGCACAATACGGTTAATCGGTGCGACTTCTGGAGATTGTATTAACCTGACCTGATCCGCTGCCCTTTTCTTTTGAAGCAAATAATCACTCATGGTTGAGCCTTCGAGCTGGGTCTCTTGAATGATCTTATTATTACGATTAGATTTATGATTTGAATTTTTCTGCTGCTCTTCATTGGGTTTAGCTGCCTCACTCTCAATAATATCTAAGGTTTCTTCACTAAACTTTTTTTCCCTTGCGTTTCATTCGACAAACGTTGATCTGAAATTGACGTCCCCGCAAAAGCTATAGACTGAACAGCGATTAAAAAAATGCTACTAACAAGACTGTGTTTTACCCAAGAACATTTAGGCATGGATGAATGAACAAGTTTCCGTCTAAAAAAATAATCGTGTGACATGGTGTCTTTCCTATTGTTGTTTTGATTGGCTAGTTGCCCATTGACGCTAGCAACTTTTCAACTGTTCAACAATGGCTAGACCGCTGTGTTCCGATAAAGTGAATATGATGATTCCGCTGCTAAAAATATAAAACCGCCAATCTATGACGGTTTTATATTTTTTAAACTTAACTACTCACTGCTGGTTGCTTATTTCTTTTGTATAGCTTGACCAAAAAGCTTTTGACCAAACTTATATTGCATACTCATGACCATGTTATTGCCATCGCGCTTGCCTTGCCCTGATGTTTCAAAACCAGCAAACATGGCTTCAGCTTCCTGTCCTGACAAACTTTTGCCTTGTAATTGCAAAAAGTTATTCATGATTGCAGTCATCATATTTTTATCAAAACTTAAGTCTGCTTGAAAATCTAGTAAGCTCGGCACCATTTTAATAAAAGACTCCATTGAGGCATGGTGACCCGGCATGACTTTCCCCACGACATTTGCAGAGGCTTTACCTGCACCAATACTGATCGAGTTATCTTTAGACTCAAAATCAAAACCTTGGCTTGCGATTGCTAAGAAAGCTTCAGTCATTTCTTCACTTGATTCACCCACTGCATCGCATGAATTTTCCACCTGATGCAAAAGTTCACTAAATGCACGAACTTTATCTAGATTAACTTTATGTAATGCCAAATTTAGTGCGAAATCTTTCGTGACCGGTGAACCAGGGAAATTCATCTCATCAGCTTTTAAATAGCCTTCAAAGTCCACATCATGTTTATTTAGTTCGGTCTCCCAACGCAGTTGCATACCACGCATGCCGCCTGAGAACTTTTGATCTAAACGTTTGATAGAACCCGCTTGAATTTCAACAAAACCATTTTCAAGATTTTTCTGATTTAGACCTTGATTGGTCTTCATCGAAAAATTTTGCACCATGGTTTGCATTGGACCTTCACTCAACCGAACCACAGGTAAATGGATTGACAGCTCAGATACCTTAGTGGCTTGCCCCGGTAAACTACTAATCCGAATTTGCAATTGGCTTGCATCAGCTTGTACTGTTGCACCTTGTGCAGTCGTTTTAAATGCAGGAATCTGTAAATCTGTTTTACTTTGACCAATCCAATTGACCAACGTTTTTGCCGTTAAGTCGGTGCCAAAAAGCTTGGCATATTCGGACGTACTTTGTTGTTGAACAATCTTAAAATTCGAGTTGATGTTATAGCCTTTCAACCCACGTTGAATCTGATCGGTACCCTTCAACACGATCACTTCTTTGGGTTTACACGGGTCTGTTTTCAGGGTTAATACCCAATCGACCGTTCCGCCCATCAAGCCCATTTGATAATTGCTGTACTTCACATCAACATCTTGTACGGCTGCGGACCAATTATTCTGTGTATAAAATTGGGCAAGAGATTTATCTGCATATAAATTCCCTCCCACCACAGCTGCTGAAAGCACCGCTAAACTGCCAATTCCCCACATCAATTTTGACATGTCTTTCTCATTCTGATTATTCTTTGCGCAGTATACTGAAGAACTCAGTTACATAAGTACACAATTAGAATGATTTTAAATGATTGATTTGGCAGTTTTAATTGATTTTTTGATCATTATCACTTCATCTATATACGCCCAACTTCAAAATAACTGATACGTTTACGATCAAAAGCAGCGTATGGATTGCCTTTAAAACTATGAAAATAGTGCTTGGCTTTTAACACATGTGAGGTCGTATTTTTCATCCACTCAATACGCGGGTCCTTCTCTGCCAAAGTAATACAATAGGTTTCTTTACCACGTTGCTTTGTCTGCTGTTTTGCATGAAAAATCAAACTTGCAAATACGTCCAGATGTTCAGGATGACATAGCGGACTATGCAACATTAAATAATCAAAGGTTCCATGAATTTTTGGCAGTGATAAAACACCACGCACACTGGCATAGGCATTATAAAAAGGTTTCATCAACTTTAATGACCTTGAATAATCGATCACTCGAGTTTGTTTAAAACTTTTTTGATTCCATAAGCCATAAAGTCCAACCAACTGATTGTGCTGATCGTAAATCAAATAGAAGTCATCTAGATTTAAGCATGCCCAAAATGGATTTTGACCATCTACCAACGCATTAAAATCATAGCTAGGTAAAAAATTATAATGGTCTTTCATTTTTAAAATGAAATCATTCGCTTCATCTACACGTTCAGCAGTCAGGGTTTTAAATTGATATTGATTGAAAGTTTTTGGTTTCACTGCCTGTGAAACGGTAAAGGTTCGAATTTCATCATAAAAATATGGCAGCGGAAATCCAGATCTTTCATGATGTAAAATACTGGCAGCGACAATATTGTCGTTTAAAACCACACTTTCAAAAATCGTGTCTTGTGGTATTTCATCATGGAGATAGTCCATCAATAAGCGCATGACTTTAGCACCACGATACGCTGGATTCATTCTTAAATCGGCGACATAACGCATCAGGTCAGGCTGACCATTGATATAACAATAACGCCATCCCAAATTCATCATCGCAATCACGATAGATGGATCTTCCACAGGGACAACCACTTTTAAATCTGGACGATTATACTGTGCGTGGCTGGCATCAAAATAACTGGGGTGACGCGCATAAGATAATGTGATGCCATTGCTTGGCATAGTCTCTGCACTAATTTTCATTAGTTGCTCATCATCTTCGACAGTCGCATTTCGAACCGCAAACTTAGTCTCATTCTTTGAATGATATAACGCCGTTTCGTCGAACGGTGCATCTAACACATCGATATCCATCTCAATACTCAATTATTTTTGTTTTCATTTTCTTAAGCGGCTCAGGCTTAATATTCCCTTCAATCATGCCATTGTTCATGGCTAGTGTTTTGTAGTAGTCCCAAGCATCTTGTACATGTACCACTTCAGGTTCATCCAACTGCCCCAGATCGCGTGCCAATTCATAATGAAAATTATGTTTTAGTAACCGATCTAGCGCTTGAGCAGACGGTTGTTTGTCTACATTGCCTTCACTGAGTAAAACATAATGCGGTTTTTTAACCGAACATTGTTCGATACCCAAGATACTAATTGGTAAATAATCCACTTGTTTAAACTCTGCAAGGACTTTAACTGCTGCATTGTGGTCGAGCTTTTCTCCGACCAAATCTACCGTCATTTTGCGACCTAAAAACTTGAAGCATGGCACTTGCTGATAAAAGTCGGTGACTTCTAATTCATCATCAATCACATAACGAATTAATCCTGAACCTGTCGTGATCACAGGACTAACGATATCGCCTATTTTCAGTTGCCAAGATGGCACCACTTTTTGGCTGTCTTGCAAAATAAATTCATAAAAATGTGACTGATAACTTAAGGTAAAACGGTTTGCAAATGGAGTCGTCACTACGCCTTCAGTTGCCCATAAACCTTTACCTTCAAATGCCACACCTGCAATTCGTTGCTGGAGTTGTACTGCCCACTGCTCTGCGCTCGCAGTATCCCAACTCGAAACCAGACTGAGTTTAGGCCACAGTTTTTTCCACGCCGTTGCTTGGGTCAAATCCAAGTCTTGTAAGCGATAGCATTGTTGACAAGATTTAGGAACTTGCAGAAAACTCAAACCCTCACGTTGCCATTGTCCAGTTTTTAAGACCTGCACAATTTCAGCTTGATGTTCATGAATGATATCCAACAATTGCAAAGCAAATGTAGGACTCCATACCGAAATCATGCCTAAATGCTTATCTGCAACGAGATACACCGCGGTTGCAAACATGGCATCTTCGGCTGAATTCGCCATCGCAATTTCAGTCGGTACCGACTGGGTAATTTTACTCAACACTCGCTTCGACAGATTAAGCAGCGCACTGTCATCATTCAAATTACTATTTTCTAAAAGCTTTCGCTGGCTTTCAGGCAACCATGAAACCGACCAATAATGCGTTGAATTTTTAAGTTGTGGATGAGTTCGGTATAAATTGGTGAGCCATAACCCAATAGCTTCATCCAATTCATCTAAAAAAGCCTGAGTAAAGGGAATGAATTTAATTGCTTCACTCGACCCACTGGTCGGTTGAAAACGGACAATTTTTTCAGGCCCCAAACAATTTTTGCCACTTTGTCTGGATTGTTCAATTTGGCTTTTCCAATTACTATAACGCGATAGCGGATATTTTTTGGAAAATTGCTCATAGCTTAGATTTTGCGAAATGTGCTGCTTTAAAAAATGGCTTAATTTTTTACGTTGCACATTTTCCAGCTGATTTGCCTGCTGTGTATAGCGTTGAAATGCTTTACGGCAGGCAATATTCAAAACTTGATGTGCAGTGGTGAGAAGCAATCCCATTAGGCCACCTTCAAGTCTGAACCTGTCGCAATATGCAATGTACGAGACTTATAACGTAACTTGCTTTCATGTTTACTCACACTGGTGGTCTTGGTTAAGAATCGATTTACATAACGGTATAAATCGCTCCAACGTAATTCACCAATGCACGGTAGTTCAGTTCCATCGACCCACGTTGGGTTCTTATCTTCAAAAAAAGCAATCTTGGTATTGTTTTCGCGCATCTCATGGGTGATTGGCGCAACATCTGCTTTGAGTGGCTGGTAGTCTTCGCCAAAATTCAGAAGACCTGTTTCATGGTTATAGTATTCTGAGTAATATTCTTTACAGTACGATTCGACAAAGTCTTTGAGATGGGCATTTTTCTCACCATAATGTGGATAGTAGCTGTAGTAGTTATTGGCTAAGAGCAGATAAGTTTTAAAGCCTTTAGAAATTAGAATCCAATATACAGGGGTTCTTGGATGACGAAATTTAAAACTAATAATATAACGGAACATTGCTCGGGTTAATGCACGATTCCCCCAATACTCTTTCTCAATAATGGTATCACCACTGAAAAAAGCATGTCGGGCTTTACCATCAACAATAAAGTCACGCTCCATAACCGTCGAGAATCCGACAATTTGATTATTTTTCGGTTCAATAATGAAAAAAACACCGGTTTTTTCTAA
Source organism: Acinetobacter sp. YH12070 (assembly GCF_013419625.1). Lineage (NCBI taxonomy): Bacteria > Pseudomonadati > Pseudomonadota > Gammaproteobacteria > Moraxellales > Moraxellaceae > Acinetobacter > Acinetobacter sp. YH12070. Next base: position 23,666 of record NZ_VOZT01000013.1, read on the forward strand.
GAAGTCGCGTTCAAAAATTTCATAACGGGTATTGGCATAATACTTTTGGTAAATACCATACATGCGTTTGAGTTCTTGAACAGTGATGTCATCTGTACGTTTATATAAACTATAAGGTTCTTTTTTGATCTGCCTAAGCAGTTTAAATTCCATCATAATCATAATTTCCTGTTGCCATTCATTCATGATGAACGAGCGATATTGTTTTTGTTTTACAGAACACAGTCATCTCGTTGGATGTGTGCGGACGTCATATTAGTGGGTGAAAATGATGAAATACAATCAACTTTACGTATTTAAACGAAAATTACGACAAGCGTAAAATTAAAAAACCCGGCCTAAACCGGGTTTCTGTTTTTACAACTGGATGTAGCAGATTTGTGCTTTTTAGTTAAGTTTCATCTTGTCAAAACTTAGGTGATCTCCTTCCGCTTGAACGACAATCGTATCGCCCGGTTGGAAAGCACCTGATAAGATTTTCTGTGCTAGTGTATTTTCAACTTGTTGTTGGATAGCACGTTTCAGAGGACGTGCGCCATACACAGGGTCAAAACCAGCATCGATAAGTAATTCAAAGGCACTATCTTCAACCGCCAAACTCATATCTTTATCTGCCAAACGTGAACGTAAGCGATCCAACTGAATATCCGCAATGCCACGAATTTGCGCTTTTTGTAAAGAGTGGAAAACCACCAACTCATCAATTCGGTTCACAAATTCTGGACGGAAATGTTCCGAGACAGCAGCCATCACCACAGCACGAACTTCGTCTTTCGACGGGTTTTCACCTAATTCACGAACATCGGTTGAACCTAAGTTCGAGGTCATCACAATCACGGTGTTTTTGAAATCAATCACACGACCTTGTGAGTCTGTTAGTCGACCATCATCCAACACTTGAAGCAAAATGTTAAAGACGTCTGGATGTGCTTTTTCAACCTCATCAAACAACACTACACTATAAGGTTTACGACGAACAGCCTCGGTTAATACACCGCCTTCTTCATAACCCACATAGCCCGGAGGCGCACCTACCAAACGGCTCACCGAATGCTTTTCCATAAACTCTGACATGTCGATACGAATAATCGCATCATCACTGTCAAATAAGAAATTACCTAGCGCTTTGGTTAACTCAGTTTTACCTACACCTGTAGGCCCAAGGAATAAGAATGAACCACTTGGGCGGTTTGGATCGGATAATCCTGCACGAGAACGACGCACCGCATTCGACACTGCTACGACAGCTTCATCTTGACCAACTACACGGTTATGTAAGAACTCCTCCATGTGTAAGAGTTTTTCACGTTCACCTTGCAACATTTTCGCAACAGGAATACCTGTAGCCGCACTTACCACTTCAGCGATTTCATTTTCAGTGACTTTGGTACGAATCAATTTCGGTTCTTCGTTCACCTCGGCGACTTCTTCTTCATTCAAGCGTTTTTGCAACTCAGGAATGACTCCATATTGCAAACGGCTCGCTTCTGCTAAATCACCTTCACGTTGTGCTTTTTCAAAGGCAGTACGTGCTTTATCTAGCTCGATTTGAGCCTGATTCGTGCCGTCAACCAAACGTTTTTCCGCAATCCACACTTCTTCCAAATCACTATATTCTTTTTGAACTTCAGCAATTTGTTTCTCTAGGTGCTCAACTTCAGCTTTAGAGACTGAATCTGCATCTTTTTTCACGGCTTCAAGTTGCATTTTTAACTGAATTAAACGGCGATCTAAACGGTCAAGTGGCTCAGGTTTTGAGTCAATTTCCATTTTGATACGTGATGCAGCTTCATCAATCAAATCAATGGCTTTGTCTGGCAACTGACGGTCTGTGATGTAACGATGCGACATTTTTGCCGCAGCAATAATCGCAGAGTCTAAAATTTGCACACCATGATGGGTTGCATATTTGTCTTTTAGACCACGTAAAATCGCAATGGTGTCTTCCACACTCGGTTCATCAACGATCACTTTTTGGAAACGACGTTCTAATGCCGCATCTTTTTCGATATATTGACGATATTCATCAAGTGTTGTCGCACCTACACAGCGTAGCTCACCACGCGCTAATGCAGGTTTAAGCATGTTACCAGCATCCATTGCACCATCGCCTTTACCTGCGCCAACAAGCGTATGTAATTCGTCAATGAAAAGAATAATCTCGCCATCATATTTGGCTAAATCTTTTAGAACTGCTTTAAGACGTTCTTCAAATTCACCGCGGTATTTTGCACCTGCAAGCAATGAACCTAAGTCAAGTGAAAGTACACGTTTACCTTTCAGACTTTCAGGGACTTCACCATTGACAATACGCTGTGCCAAACCTTCTACAATCGCAGTTTTACCCACACCCGGCTCACCAATCAATACCGGGTTGTTTTTGCTACGACGTGATAAAACCTGAATGGTACGGCGAATCTCTTCGTCACGACCAATAACTGGATCTAACTTACCTTCTAATGCACGTGCATTGAGGTCTAAGGTATATTTGTTGAGTGAATCACGTTGATCTTCGTGGTTATTACTCATGACTTGTTCACCGCCTCGTATTTGTTCAATTGCACTACGTAATTTATCTGTCGTTACGCCTACACTATTTAATAAGGTTTTGGTTTTACCCGTTTCAGCTAAACCGAGAATCACCCAATCTGTAGAAAGAAACTCATCTCCAGCTTTTTGCGCAAAACTATCGGCTAAATTTAGCGCTTTGACTGCTTCAGGATTTAGGTTGATGTCCCCTGTCGGCGTAGCAATGGTGGCAGTATCCTGTAGGGCTTGCTGAAGCTTGGTTTTTAACTCAGGAAGATTAGCACCTGCCTGTTGTAACAAGTTTTGGTTCGACGGCTCTTCAAGCAATGTCGAAAGAATATGGATTCCTTCAATGGCTGTATGGTCTTTCCCCATTGCTAAAGATTGGGCATCGGATAATGCTTGCTGCAAACGGTTTGTGAATTTTTCGAATCGCATTCTTGTTATTCCTCACAACAAATTCTGTACTTGAAGCATATATGGGAGTCATATTTAAAATTTCAAATACATTTTTTAAATATTTTTCAATGAGTTAATTTTAAGATAAAGATAAATCTCAATTATAATATTGGTATAAATAGAATACTTTTCAAGTCATTTATTGAAGAATTTAGTACTTTATTATGTTTTTTAAATACATATGTATTTTTAGGCAATTTTCTTGTCAACTCAACTGACTTTCTGACAATAAAATTCAATGATTTTCCACTAGCTTAAATCACGTAAATGTCAAAAAAGCCCACATTTACATGCAGGCTTTTGCTTAATCCACTAAAAAGTTCAGCTTAAGGTGCAGGATTTGGCTGTTGGCGATGAATAGCTTCAATCCCTTTTAAAATGTCTTCTGATAAATTCACCTCAAAAGCATCAATATTTTCTTTCAACTGATCTAGATTTGTCGCACCAATAATTGTACTGGTGACAAAAAATTGCTGCTTAATAAATGCTAGTGCTAACTGTGTCAACGTTAAACCATGCTGTTCAGCCAATTGTGCATATTGTTCTGTTGCCCATTCACTCTCCGCATTTGAATAGCGGCTAAAGCGTGAAAATAGTGTCACTCGAGCATTGGCAGGACGTGCACCATGACGGAATTTACCTGTTAGATAACCAAATGCTAAAGGTGAATATGCCAATAAGCCCACGCCTTCGTAATGTGCAATTTCAGATAAACCGATTTCATAAGTACGATTCAACAAACTATATGGATTTTGCACACTGACAATTTTTTCTAAACCATGCTTTTCTGCAAGTTGTAGGAATTTCAACGTTCCCCATGGCGTTTCATTAGATAGTCCAATTGAGCGAATTCGACCTTTTTTCACCTCATGACTTAAAGCAACTAATGTTTCTTCTAAATTGGTAATAGTTTGCGTACTGTTTGCTTCGGCATTGCAATAACCCAATTTACCGAAAAAGTTGGTTGGACGTTGCGGCCAATGCAACTGGTATAAGTCAAGATAATCTGTTTGTAAGCGCTGAAGAGAATGATCCAGTGCAGACTCAATTTCCGAAGCAATAAATTTAGTTTGCCCGTCACGAATATGACTACCGCCTTGTGACGGTCCTGCAATTTTTGAAGCTAAGATTATTTTATCGCGGCCACCGCGAGCCGCAATCCAGTTACCTATAATAGTTTCAGTCGAACCTTGGGTTTCAGGTTTCGGTGGGACAGGATACATTTCTGCAGTATCCCAAAAGTTAAGACCACGCTCTAAAGCATAATCCAGTTGCTCGAAAGCTTCTGCTTGGGTGTTTTGTTCACCAAACGTCATGGTGCCTAAACAAATTTCTGGAACTAATATGCCTGTATGTGCCAATGGTTTAAATTGCATGCCGCAAATTCCCTCTTTATTTTAAATATCAATATATAAGTCACGAAGTAGCTTACATAAGATATCGACTTTGTTTAAATCATAATTTTCTGTTTATTTGTCAAAAAATGTGAGAAAGGTTGCTTCCGCTATAATAGTGAGAAATGAATGGACATAAAAAAAGCAAACCCCTGAGTTTGCTTTTTTTAGATTCGGAAGACTGATTATTCTTCGTCGTCGAAATCGTCAGAAGCCAATTGGCTTTTCTCTTCAAGCGATGCATCAAAAATTAGAATCGCTTTACCATCAGTTTCGATCATGCCTTGCTCTTCAAGTGTTTTTAGAACACGACCAACCATTTCACGGGAACAACCCACGATACGACCAATCTCTTGACGAGTAATACGAATCTGACGACCATTCGGCAAAATCATTGCCTCTGGTTGTGAAGATAAATCAATTAAGCAACGTGCAATTCGACCTGATACGTCAATAAACGCAAGGTCAGTTACTTTACGCGTCGTATTTTTAAGACGGCGTACAAGCTGTGCAAATACCGCATAACTTAAGTCTGGGTATTGTTTACTTAATTCATGAAAGTTTTCATAGGTAATCTCAGCAATTTCACATACATCTCGCGTACGCACTTCTGCAGTACGCTGTGCATTTGCTTCGAATAGACCCATTTCCCCAAAAAAGTCACCCGCATTTAAGTACGCAACCACAATTTCACGCTCATCATCTTCGCGTAAAATGATAGATACTGAACCCTTAAGAATTAAATACAAAGATTTAGATTCTGAGCCCGCATCAATGATTGTTGTACGTTTTGGGTAACGATTAATATATGCACGTTTTAATAATGCCTTCACCGACTCAGGTAACTGCCCCGGAGATAGCGCATCTGTGCTAAGTTGTGAAAAGTTTGAAGTCATGCTAACAGTTTCCGAATATGGATAATTTATAGATCGCACAAGACCTAAAGTGAACTTGTCACACGTAAGAGTTGAAATTCCTTATCAACTCAATTTATGTTAGTGTACAGGTACTGCGTAAATTTATAGCTTTTTTTAGGGACTTGCAATGCAAACTAGTGTTCATTGGCTAGAGAATGTTGCTTTTGAAGCAAAAACTCAAAGTGGTCACACTGTTATGATGGATGGATCACAAGAATATGGCGGTGAAAACCGTGGTCCGCGCCCAATGGAACTGATTTTAACAGGACTTGGTGGTTGTGCATCTTTCGATATTGTGACGATTTTAAAGAAAGCACGCCAAGACATTACTGATGTTCGTTGTGAATTAAATGCAGAACGTGCCGACACTATTCCTGCTGTATTCACTAAAATTCATTTGCACTTTGTAGTCACTGGTCATGGCGTGAAGGAAAAGCAAGTTGCAAAAGCGGTTGAACTTTCTGCTGAAAAATACTGTTCTGCGAGCAAAATGCTGATGGACGGTGGTGTAGAAATTACTCATGACTTCGAAATTTTAGAAGCTGAAGCTACATAATTTATTTGCTCAATTAAAAGCCGCATAGAATGCGGCTTTTTTGTTTTAACCAATCCGCTATAGCACACATTTTATAAAGCACTGCTATATAGTTATAAATGCAGAAATATGAGCCAAAGAAGTTTGGCTTAATCACTTAATCAACCAATATCCAAATTGATGTATTTGCACATAGATGCATTTACCCCCAATTCCATCTCATGATGATTTTACGACTCAATCCATATGAATCTATTCAGGCCAAATACGATTGAAAACGATTGCGAAGAACACCTTACATATAAGTCGATTTGATTCAACTATAGTCTTAATAACACTTTAATTAGGGTGTGTTGACACTTTTAGCTTAAAAAAATAGCGAAGTAGTAAAATCAAATCGCCAAACCCAATTTTACTATTCGCTATGCCTCGTACCATGCTGACAGATCAACACTGGCAAAAGTTGAAAGTTATGCTGCTTAATTTATCCATTCACCACAACTCAAATTTACGCAATTTCATTGAAGCTATTCTCTATAGAATTAGAACAGGCTGTCCGTGGCGAGATATTCCTTCTTGTTTTGGCCATTCAAACTCTATTTTCAAACGTTTTAATCGTTGGTCAAGCAGCGGTAAGTTACTTAAATTATTCAAATTACTAGCCTCATGCCCCGATATGGAGTGGATTTTTATTGATGGCTCTCATGTATGTGCTCATCAACATTCTGCCGGCATAGCGAATCAATCTATTTCTAAAAGTATAGGTGGAAACTCCTCAAAAATATATTTGATTGTTGATGCACATGGTAATCCTATTGATTTCATGATTACCGATGGAACCACACATGATGTTAAAGTTGCACCTGATTTAATATCAACATTAGATTTAAAAGAGACAAAAGTGGTATGCGCAGATAAAGGCTATGATTCAGAATCACTGCGTGAACAGATCAGGAAAACAAGGACTAAAGCGAATATACCAAGGAAAACGAATAGCCAATCGAACAATGACCATATGGACTGCTATTTATATAAAATCAGGCATTTAGTTGAAAATATGTTTTGCAGATTAAAGGAATTTAGAGGAATAGCTACTCGATATGACAAGCTCAAAAGGAATTATCAAAGTTCTGTTGCTTTAGCCTGTATATTTTTATGGCTACCTTTATAGGGTTAATTATGAACAGTAAATGTCAACAGACCCTAATAATTTCAGATAAAAAAAAAGCAGAATCATTTTGATTCTGCTTTTGAATTTGGTAGGTTTAACCAGATTCGAACTGGTGACCTCTACGATGTCAACGTAGCGCTCTAACCAACTGAGCTATAAACCTAGAATGCGTAGAATCATATTCATTTTTATTTTTTATGACAAGCCCTTTTCTGACTTTTTTAAATTTTGCGTACAAGTTTTAAGCAAAGCCTTAAAATATTGAATATCATGAGAACTTAGCGCGGTACCTACATAAATTCCCTGCTCAAATAACGTAATAACTTGTTCAAATGCCGCCCTTTCCTGTTCAGGTACATTTTCAGCCAAACGTTGTAACCAATGCCTAAAACTTTCTGAAGCCACTTTTTGCTGGCTCAAGGGTAAATTCTTAGCAAACTTGGTAATTTCTCTTTCAAGAGGGCTGAAACTTTTTCTTTTTTTCCACAAAATCCATATAAAATATAATGCTACAATGCCACCAATACTCAAAATAAGAATTAAAACACCTGCATAAGCAGAATTTGTACCGAGCTTTTTAAACCATTGTTGTTGTGATTCAGCATTATAACCCACCACCTTGCTCTGCCATTGGTAACTCGCATAATCACTCCATACACGGACTTTTTTCAACATCGAAAATTGTTGATAGGCCCAAGTCGACTGCTGGCTCCCAAAAATTGTCCGATCTTGTTCCATATAATCCTGCATCCCCCCATCGATACGCTGAGGTGCGATCATGGCTGTAGGATCAATTCGACGCCAATGTTGATTGACATAAACCTCTGTCCACGCATGTGCATCAAGTTGACGAACTTCCCAACTTTTTCCATCTGGTGCTAATTGACCACCTTGATATCCCACGACAATACGCGATGGAACACCTACATAGCGCATCAACATTGCAAAGCTCGAAGCAAAATGTTCGCAAAAGCCCTGTCTTGATCCAAATAAAAAATCATCTATCCGATTTTGCCCCAATACGCCTGGGCTTAAGGTATATGCAAAGCGATTTTGTTTATACCATTGCAAAACTTCTGCAATATAACGCTCAGGATTTTGATGACTGCGCTGCCATAAAGTTTGGGCCAATTGTTGTGATTGAACATCCAAGTTTTCAACATAGCGCGTGTTTAATTTTTCAAGTAAAGTCACATTTTTTATTTGTGGCGGCTCTGCACTTCCTAACCATTTCAGTTGAATCGGCTCCGTGCGTGCTGTTAATCGGTAGGGCGTAATTCGACCATCTTGACCTAAAGCAAAACGTGCTTCATTGGGAACGGATTGCTCCAACGACATAATCCACATCACACTTGGGTCGGCAGCCAAATATTGATAATTCAATGTCCGCTTGGGTTTTAAATCAGCTGGATTCAGCTGTATAACGTTCTGGTTGAAAAAATGACTGGTCCATTTAGAACCATCATATTCATCTAAAGCCATTGCCCGCCAATACAGCTCTGTACGTGGTGGCAAGGCTTGAATATCACCGATTATACGAAAAGCCAAACTACTCGACTGTGATAACTCAGCAATATCGCCCGGAGACATGCTGTCACTGATTCCCGTTGTGGCTTTATTTTCAGGAATAGGAATGTGCCATAGCGGCGGCAGGCGTGGAAAAAAGAGAAACAGTAAGATAAAAAATGGAACAGCTAAGCCAATAAATTTTCCCACATGCCCAATATCTTGTTTAATCGCCTGTATTTCACCGCTTGAGTCTTGGCTAAAACCAACGGTCTGTAAACGGAATAATCCAATAAAGCAGCTCAACAACGCCAACAAAATGACCAATGCCATGGCAAAGGACTGGCTAAACAAAAAACTACTGGCAATCACAAACATCGCAAAGTTAAATAAAATAATTACATCACGACGTGTTTTTGTTTCTAAAGATTTAGCAAATAAAAATGTACTAAGTACTGTAACCCCTGCATCAACACCAATAAATGTTTTATGACTTATGTAAATGCTGAATAAAGCTATCAATGTCAGCACATAGGTTAAAATTTTAGAAAATGGTTTTTTAGTTGCGCGGGTATTGTGTAATAAAATAAGCCAAATGACTAAAAATACTAATGATGTCACCACTGGTATATAAAGCATTTGCGCAATGAGCAACAAAGCTAAAGTGAGTAGTATGGAGCGGCGTATGGTATTTTCAATCATCAATTAAGCCTGCGCCAATAACCGTTTAGCTTCGGAAAAATGCAGTGCTCCAGTGCCTGATGCTAACTCAGCATTAGGTAAATACAGTGCATATTGATCGTGATTTTGCTCAGCCTGCTCGACCAAACCCATCATAAGGCTAAGTTTTTCTTCATGACTTTGAGCTGGCATATAGTGATAATGAATCTCCAATTTCTTTAGATCTTCATACTGTTCAAAGACTTTCACATATAAGCCTTGTCCTCGTGCTGCTTGTTTCCAAGACACCGCATGAAGTGAATCCCCCGTCTGAAAACTCCGTAATTCGCGAAATTCATCAAGATCAGGTTCAAAATTTTGCTGTTGTTGCTTATTTTCAACGGAATGCAAACTGGCTTGAGGTGCAACCCACGCTGGTTGGTGTACGTACAAATACGTCCAGGCCCGAACCAAACCAAAGGGATAAACACTATAAATTTGTATAGGTGGAATCTGAAAAACACCGCGTTGACTGGTTATAAAATTTAATTGAAAGCCATGCTGTTGCGTATTGAACAATAATTTATGTAGCTGATTTTCAGTTTTAATCCACAAATATCGCGCCTGTTCTACATCTTGTTTAAAGTAAATTTCAACCGAAAGTAATTCACCTACTTGCGGTGTATCAACAACATTTATTTGAATCTGCAACGCATGAAGCTGTTTAAAAGTAATATAGAAACTAATACACAATACGGCGCTAATTAAAAAGCAAAATCCTAAAATCAAGTTATTGGCATAATTCACACCAGCAATAAAGGTGATAAAAATTAACACCAAATACAAGTAGCCTTGCTGATAGATAAAGATCAAGACGTCTTTTTGAGTCAGCTGCTTGTGCTGATCGATTTTAAATCGACGTTCAATCCATTGCTGCCACATCGAAGCCAAGGTTCAACTCCTTTATTGAATCGAAACTTGTTCTAAAAGCTTAAAGGCTTCAAGATCTGACAACCCAATTCGATGAGATACCACAGCTGCAAACACCGCTTGCACATCATCAGGATTCACATAATTTCGCTGCTCAATCAGCGCATAAGCTTGCGCCGCCTTTTTGAGGGCTAAAACACCACGCGTAGAAAGACCATGTCTCCCTTTACGTGTTTCAGCAGCAAGATCCAAAATGTAATCCATCAAACGATCACTCAGATGTATCTGCTCGACAAAACCTTGTAGTTGTAAAATTTCTGCTTCATTAAAGATATGTGCTAATGCTGCAATCAGATCATGGCGTGAAGTTTGTTGGAGCAATAATTTCTCTGCCTGACGCGATGGATAACCTAAAGACAAACGCATTAAAAACCGGTCCAACTGGGACTCAGGTAAGGCATAAGTACCACTTTGAAATAAAGGATTTTGTGTCGCAATCACCCAAAATGGTTGAGGCAAAGCATAGCGCACACCATCAACCGTCACATACCCCTCTTCCATTGCTTCCAATAAGGCACTTTGGGTCTTTGGACTACAACGGTTGATTTCATCTGCCAATAATATTTGGGTAAAAATTGGCCCAGATTTAAACTCAAAATGATGTTCTTTTTGATTAAACATGTTTACCCCAATCACATCACTGGCCAGCATGTCATTGGTAAATTGAATACGTTGAAACTTTAATCCCGCCAAATGTGACAAGGCGCTAGATAATGTCGTTTTTCCTAAACCAGGTAAGTCTTCAAATAGCACATGCCCGCTTGCCAATAGACAAGCTAAAGCCAATTTGGTTTGCTGATTTTTATCCAAAATAATTTGGTTAACTTGTTCGAGGAATGTATTTATTTTCGGGTAAAAAGGCGCAAGGCTCTGCTCACTTAAAAGCGTTGATGTATTATTTTGTTGGCTTTTCTCTGATCCCCAAAACACCTTTTATTCCCCAATAAAAAAGTTAAATGAATGACTAACATACAGGGTTTTATTTAAAAATACAGTGTTTATCTCCAAGCTATACCCAGTTCATTACTTTTAATAGATACGCTTGATATTTATTGAGTATACAAAAGGGTTGTTTTCGCTTCGACTGCTCACAAATCAGCAATAAAAAAAGCGTCCCGAAGAACGCTTTTTTCTTAGATTTTTAGCTCGAGTCACTGCATTAGCAAGGACACTTCTTCATGTCACCACCAGCTGATGGATAACGTGCATCTACACAGTGACGATAAAATGTTTTTGCATCCATCGCTTCCAAATCAGGATGATGTTTTGCCATATGTTCCAAATAGTTTTGGTAATCTGGCACACCCACCATCAGGCGGAAGCTTTGCTGTAAACGTTGCCACAAAGTCGCAATACGTGACCAATTTTTCGGGTTCAGAATTAGATCCTTCTGCGACATAATGGTCATTTTAATGATTTTATAAATCACCGTTTTTCCACTTTTTGCAAACTTCAGGTTCATTCATATTCCCCTATTAATGTGCTGAATTTGACGGATTAATTTCAGCTGGGTCACGGTAAATCGCTTCTGCTTCATTCACCGATGGATTTGGATTTGCCAAGGCACGACGCACCACACCAATCGCTGCAAATAACATCACAAATGCCACGATCATAAAGAATGCACAAAGACCGGCATTGATTTGATTCGACAATGCAACCGTATGCATTTCAGCCATGGTTTTAGCAGGTGCCAACAATTCATTTTTCGCAATGGCTGCATTAAAACGATCTGCTTGAGCCAAGAAACCAATTTTTGGATTTTCGTGGAAAATCTTCTGCCAGCCAGCGGTCATTGAAGTAATAAACAAGAATAATGTTGGGATAATTGTCACCCAAACATACTTTTGTTTTTTCATCTTGAATAAAATCACTGTACCCAAGATCAATGCCATCGCAGCAAGAATTTGGTTACCAATACCAAATAGCGGCCATAAGCTATTAATACCGCCGAGTGGATCCACCACACCTTGGTAAACGAAGAAGCCCCAACCTGCAACAGCCACCGCTGTACCTAACAGATTTCCGAAGAAGTTATGTGAGTTTTTAACCGCAGGAATCACGATACCCACAGTATCTTGCACCATGAAACGACATGCACGTGTACCCGCATCAACTGCCGTTAAAATGAAAAGTGCTTCGAATAAAATCGCAAAGTGATACCAGAACGCCATCATTGAACGGTTATTAAAAATTTCCGTAATGATATGCGCCATACCAATCGCAAATGTTGGTGCACCACCTGTACGAGACAGAATCGAATTTTCACCCACTTCTTGTGCAAGTAAGGTCAATGCTTCAGGTGTTACCACGAAGCCTAATGTACGAACTGCTTCCGCAGCGGACTCAACCGTTGTACCAATCACAGCTGCTGGCGCATTAATCGCAAAATATACACCAGGCTCAAGAATCGTTGCACAGACCAAAGCCATAATCGCAACAAAAGATTCCATCAACATGCCGCCATAACCGATCATGCGAATATCTTTTTCATTATTCACAAGCTTCGGTGTCGTTCCTGAAGAAACGAGCGCATGGAAACCTGAAATTGCACCACAGGCAATGGTAATAAACAAGAATGGGAACATTGAGCCTGCAAATACAGGACCCGTACCATCAATAAAATGCGTTACCGCTGGCATTTTCATTTCAGGCAATGCAAACATGATCCCGATTGCCAAACCTGCAATAACACCAATTTTCAAGAAGGTCGATAGGTAATCACGTGGAGCAAGCAGCAACCAAACGGGTAATACTGATGCTACGAAACCATAACCAATCAACCACCAAGTTAGTTCAGTACCTGAAAGAGTAAAGAATGGACCCCAGTATGGGTGCTGTGCAATGTCGCCACCATAGATAATCCCTGCCATCATCAGTACAAAACCAATGATCGACACTTCTGCAATTTTACCCGGACGGATAAAGCGCATGTAGATACCCATGAAAATCGCAATCGGCACTGTTGCAGCGATACTGAAAACACCCCACGGACTGTTGGTCAACGCTTTTACAACCACCAAAGCAAGTACCGCTAGAATGATGATCATCACACCTAGTGCGCCAAGCATCACGATGATTCCGGCAAAAGAACCCAGTTCTTGTTTTGCCATTTCACCGAGTGAACGACCATCACGACGCGTCGAGATGAATAAGACTAAAAAGTCTTGAACCGCACCAGCCAGTACAACACCCACCAAGAGCCAAATTGTTCCCGGCAAATAACCCATTTGCGCAGCAAGGATCGGTCCAACTAAAGGGCCAGCACCTGCAATCGCAGCAAAGTGGTGACCAAATAGAACGCTTTTATTGGTCGGTACATAATCCAATCCGTCAGCTAAGCGATGGGCAGGCGTTAAACGTCGCTCATTCAGTTCAAAGACTTTATTGGCAATAAATAAACTATAAAAACGATATGCAATGCTATACACACAGATTGCTGCAAGGATCAGCCAAACTGCATTGACATGCTCGCCTCGACTGAGTGCTAGTATGCCGAATGAAACGGCACCTAGAATGGCTACAAACAGCCAGATAATCTTTGAAGCCATTCCTGACTTCGGTTGAATGGTTTCCATCTCAATCCCTCATAAATGTTGAAATAAATCAGCTTGATTTTTCTTGTTCGAGGTACTGCTGTTTCTTCCCTTGAAACTCTACTCCTGTTATGGGCTTTTTCATCTAATACTTTGGCATAAAAACTTAAACCAATAGGTATAAAAAAAGGGATGAATCACTTCATCCCTTTCGATAATAGTCTATTTTTAAACCATTATGCACGTTCTAAATAGTCACCAGTACGAGTGTCTACACGAACGCTTTCTTCTTGCTGTACGAATAATGGAACACGTACAACTGCACCAGTTTCAAGCTTAGCAGGTTTACCGCCACCGCCTGAAGTATCACCACGTACACCTGGATCAGTTTCAACGATTTTTAATACAACGAAGTTTGGTGCGCTCACAGTTAAAGGAACACCATTCCATAACATGATTGTGCAAAGTTCGTTAGAGTCGTCTTTCAACCATTTTGCAGCGTCGCCCATTGCAACTTTGTCTGCCGTGATTTGTTCGAAAGATTCTGGATCCATGAAGTTCCACATTTCGCCATCGTTATACAAGTAGTTCATTTCTACTTCTTGGATGTCAGCAGCTTCTAGTGAATCACCAGATTTGAAAGTTTTTTCTAAAACTTTACCAGTTTTAAGGTTACGTAATTTTACGCGGTTAAAAGCTTGGCCTTTACCTGGTTTTACGTATTCGTTTTCCATGATTGAACATGGGTTACCGTCAAGCATGACCTTAAGGCCTGACTTGAAATCATTCGTAGAATAATAGGCCATGACTGGCTCACTCCAAACTTACTAACTTTAATCTATAGATGCTATGGGCTGTAACATGTCATTTAGCAAGTACTGACTGTAACATTGGCTGCCACATGCACATTAATGTGATATTGCGTATTCTAAATGACCAATGCACCATGTCGCAACGAAAAAATCCCCATTAAAGGGGTCAAGCTGCTTAACTTACACTCAGACATTAAAGAACTTTGTTTATACAATGCCCACAAACAGGTAAAATTGCTGTTTACTGAAACTTAATAAATGTTTCGTAGGCTTCATCCGTTGTAAACTTTATCGGAATTATTTCAGCTTACACTTCAAAGTTCGACGCATTAATTTCAGCAATATTCCCCACTCACCTTTCTGCATTTTTTAAACATTCGGCATGATAAACTATTTATTTCAAGAGCAAAACTGGCAAACTCAATTGAGTGATTTGATTACAAATCCTCAAGAATTACTCGATGTATTAGAACTTTCGCATGATCAGTTATTATCAGGTGCTCAGTTCGCAGCAGATGAGTTTCGCCTACGCGTGCCGCGCGCTTTTGTCGAAAAAATGCAAAAAGGTAATCCGCTCGATCCGCTTTTACTCCAAGTCCTACCGCATCATTTGGAACTTGAAGAACACGCCGGTTTTGTTACCGACCCATTAGGTGAAGAACAAGCCAACCAACAGCCTGGTGTATTACATAAGTACAAGTCTCGATTTTTACTGACCTTAACCGGCGCCTGCGCGGTCCATTGCCGTTATTGTTTCCGCCGGCATTTTCCCTACCAAGAAAACCTGCCTAAAAATGACGATTGGGCAAACATTAAGCAATATATCGAACAACAACCCGATATTAATGAAGTGATTTTGAGTGGTGGAGACCCGCTCACGCTATCAAATCGTAAACTTCAAGTGTGGATTGAACGTTTATCGACTTTGCCACAAATTAAATTTTTGAGAATTCATTCACGAGTTCCTATCGTAATCCCCAACCGTGTCGATGAAGAGCTGGTTTCTATTTTAAAAAACAGTAGGCTACGCATTATTCTAGTGGTACACTCAAATCATGCATCAGAGCTAGATGACTTCACGTGTAGCCAGCTTCAACAGCTTGTCAAACAAGGAATCACCGTGCTGAACCAAGCAGTCTTATTAAAAGGGGTTAATGATTCTGCAGATGTATTGGTCGATTTAAGTTACCGCTTATTCGACGCAGGTGTAATGCCATATTATTTACATGTTCTGGATAAAGTAAAAGGTGCTCATCATTTTGATACACCAGCTCAGGATATTGATTTAATTTATAAAAAAGTTTTAGAGAATCTACCAGGTTATTTGGTTCCTAAACTTGTACGGGAAATAGCGGGCGAAAAAAACAAGACACCGCTTTTTGGGGCTTCAACTTTTTGAGTTAAATAATAAAGATGACCACGCATGCTTCAGATAAGTTTTACAATCCGACTGAATTAAAGCTGGATAAATTAAGCTTTTGTCCGACCAATGCTAAAGGTCTACAAGAGTGGTTAAACGGTATTTCAATTTTACAATTGGGTACCTCATCTAAAGCTTTATTCAATGCCTTACTTGAAATCTCCGAGCTGAAATGCCAAGAGATGTTACGTTTTGATTTGGTTCAAATTTTACATCCGACTATGGAAAGTGTGCTCACGAGCTTAGAAAAACACTTTACCAATCAAAGCCTCATTACCACGGATCGTAATGACCAAATTATCGAATTGGCGATGCTTTTACGCAGTCACTTTGCCAAAATCTATATTGATATTGCCAAACGATGTAATCAGCAGCTCAATCAACAAAAATTTTCGATCTTTTCATTCGGCCATAAAAAAAGCTTACAAACCGCTCGAATTGCGTCGATTTACTATGCGCTACAACAACTGACACTGTTGTTGTATCAACAACATATGTTGTATGCCACACCGACGGCAGGTCAATGGATTGCAGCACATCAACTGATTGAATGTGCCATTGAACACAATTTCTATCAAAGTAATGTCAATCAGTTACTGGGTACCCAACATCAAATTGCAAATATTGCCCAAGCTTATGCACAATTGATCTTGTTAGATATTTTCAATAATCATCAGATTCGCCCTGCTGAAATCCAAGGCTTGTATTTATGTAGCTTTGACTGGGCAAAATTGGTTCAAATCCTACCGAAAGAAACCACGCTTTCACGCTATCTTGTAGACACGAAAAAAGATCACCCACCGATTTATAACTCAAAACAAGATCGGTCTTATCAAGCCAATGTATACATTTCAACGCAAAACTTGCTCGATCATTTGACTCAAACGCAAACTAAGAATGCCAATTATCTGTCTAAAAATGAAAAGTTATTCTTAACCCCAGCGCTATATTTCCATATTCATAATATTTTGACCAACAACACTGAACGTCGTCATGAGCGTTATGAATATTCTGCGCAAATTAATATTTGCTTTAGCTTAATGGTGGCGCATTTCTATCTCTCTAAAGGTAAAAACTTCCACTAAACTTTAGATTTAGAAGGCAATTATCAATTTCACAATGAAGCATCTTTTGTCAATTCGCATGATTCAAATATGCCAACGGGCATGACCAATGCGAAAGCGCTAGATCGTGAAGCAAAACAGATTCATACCGCCGACGTTTTAGATATTAGTGTGAATGGTTATCGCATTAAATGGACTGGCCCTACCCCTGCCAATTTAAAGACCGGCGAATTTATTTTGATCCAAGAAAATGCTCAAAGCCAATGGCGAGGCGGTGTTGTTCGTTGGATCAAACAATCGACTGAAAAAAGTTTGGAATTGGGTCTCGAAGTGCTGGCTCAAGATTTGTATCCATGTTCAGCCCATATTCGTACCGACCGCAATACAACAAATCATCAACCTGCTTTATTGGTACAGACCACACAACTTGATCAAGTGTCTACGACCTTAATTTTACCTGGGGCAAATCTCTTCCGAGAGAAACAAACGATCCACCTTCGCTTAGGCAAAGAAGACATCAAAGTCTACCTCACCAAAGCGCAGTTGGTGACGCAAAGCTTTATTCGCTTTGAATATGAATTATTGAATGAAGAGCAAGAAAATGTCGTTAAAGACTATATTGCGAAACAGAGCAATGAGATCAAAAATAACGACTTATGGGAAGCATTAAAGTGAGAAATCCATTACTATCCAAAAAACTAAAACGTACGGAAACTCGATTACTCATTATTGATGATAATCAAATACGTTTTAACCAGATACGTGATTTATTGACAGACAGCGAACATCAAGTTCATGCCATATTACTTGATGATTTACAAAATTTCGAAAAACAGCTGAATCTCAATTGGGACTTGATCATTTTTGGACGTGCTTATGATTTAAAATATGAACAAGCTTTAAGTTTAGTTCAACTGTCGAGCCAACCGAATTTACCGATTATTTTACTTAAACCTGAAGACTATCAAGCTGAACAATATGCAAGTTTAGTCAAAAAAGGGATTTATGACATCGTCGATATTGCTGAACCTGAAAGTTTCTATTTCGGTTTAATTCGTGCATTGTCTTTTAGTCGCCTACAACAATCTCAACAACATTTAATGGAAGAGCTTGAAACGGCTCAGATTCAAACCCAGTCTTTAGTTGAAGATAGTCGTAAAGCGGTTGCCGTAATTCAAGAAGGTATTCATATTCAAGCCAATGCTGAATATCTCACTTTATTTGGTCTAAAAAATGAAGATGATGTAATTGGTCTGCCCCTGCTCGATCTATTACAACCTTCTGACCTCAATGACTTTAAACAACGTTTTAAAAAAATCAGTCAAGGACAGCTCGACTTAGGACGTTTTGATCTTGATTCGCAAAATATCGCTGTGGCTGGGAAAAACCCACTAAAACTCGAATTTATTGCCGCAGCTGAAGAAGACGCATTACAGCTCGCAATTGAAATTGGTAGTCAAAACAGCAATGCTGTAAGCACCGCGCCAGTTGAAGCCAGCCCACAAAAACCAAAAGCTTTTCAACAACTCAACCGTACCATCGGTCAACAACCTGCCAATGTAAATGCATTAGTGCTATTTACTTTGGCTTCTTGCTCAGATGCGATTTTTCAAAAAGATTGGAATACTTATAAGAGCTATTTCACCAATATTAAAGACTTCTTGAAAGATCAGACTCATGCTCCATTATTTAGTTTAGACAATGGTGCAATCGTTGCCTTATTCCAAGCAGATAATCAGCTCAAACTTGAGTCTAAATTGATTGGTCTCAACACACTGAGCAAACCTCAATTACTCAGTGTAAATAATGAAACTTATCCATTAAATTTACGCATGGGATACAGTGTTTTAGACAGCGATATTCGTGATGAAGCACATTTTGAAACCTTTGTTGCAAAAGCCTTTAATACTGCGCTACCTACCAACCAACAAGCGCCTGAAATCGATTTAACGATTCCATTAGAAATTGATATTCCAAGTTTGGATTTTGGTACACCAGAAGCGCAAATTGCACCGATTGTCGTTAGTGATGAAGCTCCTGTTATCAAAGCCCTTCGCAACTGCTTAGAACGCGGTGAAATTCATCTTAAATATCAGCAACTGTATGATAAAGAAGATTCACATCTATATACTTATGAAGTAACCAGCGGCTTTATTTTTGAAAATAAATGGAAAGATATCGCCCAACTGCGTGAGTTAGCTGAAGACTCAGAGCTATCCATTAAGTTGGATCGTTGGATCTTGGTTGAATCGTGTAAACAGCTACACAACTTCATCACTCAGTTCCCTGAAGCTAAATTAATCGTTAACCTGAACAAAGAAGTGCTATATAGCGACCGCACCTTCCCTGAGTTTATTTCGAAACTGATTACGATTATTCGTAGTAAATTGAAAAATCCGTTAATTTTACAATTTGCAGAAGAAGACATTCAGCTCAATATCGATGCCGCTCAAAAAGCATTTGTTGAACTTCGTAAAAATGGTGCTGAACTGGCTTTACGCAATTTTGGTCATTCGATGTTTAGTGAATCATTATTACGTCAAATGGATGTTCACTGCTTAACATTAGATTCAAGTTTGACCAAAATGCTTGCAAACGATAAGTCATGCCAAGAGCTCCAAGAAAAAATTACCACTTATCATGAAATCAAAACTGTTGAAATCATGCTACGTGAATTAAATGACATGACCCTATTTGCCAATGCTTGGAATGTCGAAGCTCGTTTTATTCAAGGCGATTATTTCCAGAAGAAACTCGACCATCTCATCGATGTTCAGGACCAATAAAGTTCTGAACATTGCCGATTTAAAGTTTATCTTTTTATCGGCACAAAAAAAACGGGCATAAAGCCCGTTTTTCGTTTTGGATATTAACGTTTGATAGAACGTGACATACCAGCAAAACGTTGTTTGAATTTGTCGATACGACCGCCAGTGTCAACGCTTTTCTGTTTACCAGTGTAGAATGGGTGGCAAGCAGAACATACGTCTAGGTAAATAGTTTCTTTACCAAGAGCTGAACGAGTTTCGATTACGTTACCGCATGAACATGTAGCAACTAAAGTTTCGTATTTTGGGTGAATATCGGCGCGCATCGTCGATTACTCCTAAGATTTAAGAAGGTTTAGCTGTCATCGCAATTGATCACTCTTGTATCGCTACAAGGAAGGCTTAAAAAAGCAGACCAACACCATAACAGACCATTCTTTTGGCCCACCGAGACGGATACCGTCAGAGCTAAGCACAACAAGTTGGGGCAAATTATAGCTGATTTTTTATTGTTAATAAATAGATATTCAAGGCTGAATCGCTCTACTCTTTAGGTTGAGCTTGCTCTAAATATTTCTGATATTGTAATTCGACTGTACGCTGAAATTGGGCTTGATCAAAATGGTCTAATTTTTCAATAAATGCAGGACAAAACGTCGCTGCATTTACTGACTGTAATGATCTGCTCATGCCCTCTAACATACTTTGAAGCTGCTGTTTAAATTGTGCATCGACGGGCTGATCAACATCTTTT
Source organism: Acinetobacter sp. YH12070 (assembly GCF_013419625.1). NCBI lineage: Bacteria > Pseudomonadati > Pseudomonadota > Gammaproteobacteria > Moraxellales > Moraxellaceae > Acinetobacter > Acinetobacter sp. YH12070. The sequence continues at coordinate 44,181 of NZ_VOZT01000013.1, forward strand.
GCCTTTAATGGCTCTACACCATTAAAACGGACAGCCTGAACCGCAGCAATTAATTTAAGCTTTGCAGCTTGATAAGCCTGATCTAATTCTGTATTCATCTGTGGTTGTCGATCACGACAAAAATCTAGCATGGGCTGTAGGCTGATGAGCGGCATTTTTTCAATGACATCACGGTTACTATTTAAAGATAAATCCTCTTGAGCATGAACGACTGTGTTCATACCCAAGAATAAAATGAAGATGCCTTTTTTAATTTTCATGATTTTTTTTCATCTATATAAGGTATTTTAAAAGGACCTATTCATCTCGCCCTATTCTTGCCCACGGCTTTGTTTTGCCCAAAGGTTGGCAATCACACCACAGACCATCAACTGAATTTGGTGAAAGATCATAATCGGTAAAACTATCATCCCCATCGGCTGCCCAATAAATAAAATTTGTGCCATGGGCACGCCGCTCGCCAAGGTTTTTTTAGAACCACAAAAGAAAATCGTCTTTTGATCAGCTCGGCTAAAGCCCAACCAACGTGGTACATATAGCGCCAATAACATAATGATTGTTAACAAGACAGAGCACGCCACAATCAACAGGAATAAAGTAATACCACTCACATGATGCCATAGCCCTGCCACCACCGCACTGCTGAATGCGCCATAGACCACCATCAAAATTGAGCCCTGATCAAATACCTTCACAATTTTTGGCATTTTCTTCATATAAGGAAACACCCAAGGACGGAGGAGCTGCCCTAAAATGAAGGGAATCAGTAATAACAGGGTAATTTGGATAATAGATGCCGTCGGATCGTAGTTATGTTGTGACTGACCGAGAATAAAATAGGCCACCATCACTGGGGTAATAAACATCCCAATAATATTTGAAAATGATGCACTACAGACTGCGCCAGCAACATTACCCTGTGCTACCGAAGTAAATGCAATAGAAGACTGTACTGTCGAGGGTAAAAAGCACATAAACAAAAAGCCCCAATACAACTCTTGCCCTAACATCGGCACGAGAATTGGTTTCGCCATTAAACCCAATAATGGAAATAATGCAAAGGTAAAAGCAAAAACTAAAGCATGTAACTTCCAGTGCATTATGCCTTCAACCACAGCCTCACGAGATAACTTTGCACCATGGAGGAAAAATAAAATGGCAATTGCAGCCGTGGTAATATAGCCAAAGATTTCTGCAGCTTGTCCACTAACAGGCAAAAAAGTCGCAAGTATAACCATTACAAAAAGTAGAATGGTAAAACGATCCAAAGCTAACATTTTCAGCATAACAACATCCTGTACAAATTTCCCTTTAAAGCTCATCGGCAAAAAAAATGCCCAATAAGCTAAATTTACCATTGAGTAAATTTCATCTTACTGGGCCATGTAAATAAAGCCAGCTTTTCTCCGATATATTCATTATTTTAAACGTTGATAGTGAGCTCAACGCAAAAATATTTATAAATAAGAATATTCAGCATTACAGATGACTTTAAATGAATAATTACTGATTAATTATTTCGTGCATTTGAGTCTTGTTGGATCAACTCAATTTTATAGCCATCTGGATCTTCAACAAAGGCTATGACAGTCACACCACCTTTCATTGGCCCTGCTTCGCGTACCACGTTTCCGCCACGTGCTTTAATTTCTTCACAAGCCTTGTAGGCATCATCTACTGCAATAGCAATATGGCCATAAGCGTTACCCAATTCATAACTCTCCGTATCCCAGTTATGCGTTAACTCGAGTACGGTATGATTTTCTTCATCACCATAGCCCACAAATGCCAAAGTAAAACGACCTTCTTCATAATCACGCTTACGAAGCAAAGTCATACCGAGTACTTCAGTATAGAACGCCAATGAACGTTCTAAATTGCCTACACGTAACATAGTATGCAGCATGCGCATAATCGAGTTTCCTAAATCTATCATTATGTTTGAATACTATAGGGATTTAACATGCAAAGTTCAATTTAAGTCTAGAGCACATATACCCACTGATTTCAAATATCCTTGTCTAAAACCACAGATATACTTAGGCTATTTAACAGCTTAGAATAAAAAAGCCCACTCAAACTGAATAGGCTTTTTTAAAGTTAAATTGAATTATGAATTAGATTTTTGTTTATGTTCTCTCAATAGTTTGGCGACCCAAACCACTAAAATTAAAATCGGAATACCAATTAAAGTCGTCATCAAGAAAAAGTTTGGATAACCGATATTGGTCACAATCGTACCTGAGTAACCGCCTAAAATTTTAGGGGTTAAAGTCATTAATGAACTAAAGATGGCATATTGAACCGCTGTGAAAGAAACACTGGTCAAGCTCGATAAAAATGCAATAAATGCCGCGCCTGCAAGACCTGACGCCAAGTTATCGACAATGATCGCGAAATATAGCCACAGCGAACTATAAGGCTTAATGACCTTACCTTTGATGTCCACATTTTGTTCAGCACTAGCCAAATTAATCGGTTGAATATCAACACCAAGCACACCCGCCATATTGGCCGCTGTATTCACTTGATATGCTAAATCGACACTCTTTTTCACTACATCATTTTCTAGCAGTTGAGCCGTTAATGTTTTTTGCTTTGCTGTTTCGAGCGCTTGCCCTGGAATTGCAGCACTAAAAACACCGGTTTTATCAAGCTTCGCGTCGAATGATTTAGCATCCAAAATAATTTGAATTTTTTGATTTTCTTTTAACTCGCCTGCCAAGTATTGTCCACGGACCACGATACTATTTGCAGTCTCTTGAGCTGAAATCGTGTTATCTGAAGTCACTGGCAGCAACATCATTGCTGAGTTTGAAAAAGCATTATTCAGATACGGCAAACTCACCTGTATTGGATGTTGATTCTTAGACTGATAATCCGCACTGACTTTAATATTTTGATCTGCAGCCAAGACTGCTTTTGGAATTTGAACTGCCCAAGCACCCGTATCATCCGGCGTCGCTGTATAGTGCTGCCCTGCTACATTTACAGTGACATCGCTTAATGGCTGACCTGATTTGACCAGACCGATAAAAATCAAGTTTGTTGAACTTGCTAAAATCGCACCAACAAACATCAATTTCATAATGTTCATGCGCTGCGCTAGCAAACCGCCAAGGAAGCCGCCAACCAAGCTAAAAATCACACCATAGACTTTTACAGCTTCAGCAATCTGCTCTTTGGTGAAGTTTAAATCTTGATAAAACACATTAGAAATGACGCCGGCGATAATATCGGAAATACGGTAAAAACCAATAAGTAACAACAGTACTAAAGCCAGTTTTAGACCATAGCGCTTAAAGAAATCTGCAACTGGATTAACCCAAGTTTCAAATGCCATCTGCTTATTTACAGCACCTGATTTCACTAAAACAGAACCGACACCAAAAGCAACCACAGCTGAACCAATAAAGCGTACAGTCTCTAAACAGAACAATGCAAATGAGTCTGTAATTTGCCAATGCTCTTTCAAGCTTTCAACCGCAACGCCTGAATAGATATAACTCAAAACAAAAGCAACCACCGCAGCAAAGAATACAGCGACTAAGCGATAATAGTCGGTCCGTTTATAATGCTTTTGTACACGGTCAACCTGCGGCTCACGTATCGATAAAGTTGTGATAATACCGATAACCATTACAGCAGCCATTGCAAGGTAAGTATATTTCCAAGCTTCATAAATATAGTTACCTTTGGCCGTGCCTAAATATGCCGCCAAAAATAACGCCCCTGCACCTGCCACGATCATGCCGATACGATAACCTGCATTATAGGTCGAAGCTAAAACGGTCTGCATTTCAGTTTCAGCCAACTCAATACGATAAGCATCAATCACAATGTCTTGCGTTGCGGCAGAAAAACCTAGTAATACGGCTCCAGCAGCCATTTGGTAAATATAGCTTTGTCCTAAAGCTGGGTCTGAAAATGCCATGATACAAATTGCACAGATAATGAGAACTTGAGCGATCAATAACCATGCACGGCGACGTCCGAGTTGTTTGGTTAAAAATGGCACAGGCAACTCATCAATTAATGGCGCCCAAACAAACTTAAACGAATAGCCAAGCGCTGCCCAACTAAAAAAAGTCACTGCACTTTTATCAATTCCTGCTTCACCTAACCAAAGCGATAAACTGGAAAAGATCAGTAAAATTGGGATGCCGGCCGAAAAGCCAAGAAAAAGCATAATCAGTGCACGTCGGTCTAAAAATGCATTAAAAGCAGATTTCCATCCTGAAGCTTGTGTTGTCATGACTCAGTTATTTTTGTCAAAATCGAATGATGCTATTCAAGCGCTTAATGACAACGGTTTCAACAACATTTATGAAATCATTGTTTTATTTTATCGATATTTCGCATGCTGTTGCTTGATCTTTGGCATTAAACCTGTATACCTTAATTACATATCTCTATTCTTTAGTTTTTTGGATTCAACAGTGACCCAGCGACTTGAACAAATTCACTCTTCTTTATCAACCACCATTAATGAACCCAACACAAAAAACTTAGCAGAAACAGTAACGACACTAAAGAGCGCTTTTGATCAACCCGAAATACAGAATACTTTAACTAAAACCCAGTTGCAGCCGCTTCAGCTGACGCATACGCCTGAGCTTAAAAAAATACCGACGTCTACCAAGCGGATCAAACCACTCAATGACTTTTTAGGACAAGATCGTGCCCGTGCTTCGGTTGAAGCTGGCATTGCATTGCCCTATTCAGGCTATAACATTTTTGCTGTAGGTACCGCAGGCTTAGGTAAGCGCACCATGATTAAGCGCTTATTACAACAACACGCTAAAAATATGCCAACGCCTTCAGACTGGGTGTATGTCAATAATTTCAAGTTTCCGCGTGAACCGATTGCGCTGAAACTTCCTTCTGGTCAAGCGACAAAATTCCAAACGTTATTACATCAAAGTTGGCAAACTATATTAAAACAGCTTGAACGTCGCTTCACCGCAGAAACCTATCACAATCGCATTGAAATGATTCGCCAACATGCTGGTGATGAACAACATCTTGCTTTAGTTGAATTAACCCGAGAAGGTGAAGAGCTCGATCTTAAACTGATTTCTCAGGATGATGATCATTGTTTCGTTCCGATGCATTTGGTCGATAACAAATACCAAGAAATGTCGAAAGAAGACATCAATGCTTTAAGCAGCAAACAACGTGCTGAAATTGCGTCAAACGTCCGTTATATGGATAAAAAACTTGAACGTCTTGGTCTACATCTTGGTGATCTTGAAGATGACGCACGCGATAAAGTTCAGGTTTTAAACCGTGAAATTGCTAAACAAGTCGTCATGCCGCGTATTGATGTAATTCAAAATAAATTCAGCATGGTTGAAGGCTTGGAAGATTATCTGAAGCAATATGCAGATGACATCATTCAAAATGTTGAGTTTGTGCTTGAGCAAGAAGAAGATGACTTTACACCTGGCCTATTTAACCGCGTGCCATCTCGCTACCAAGCTAACATCATCGCCACACACAAACCAAATGCTGGTGCGCCCGTTATTTTTGAAGATTTCCCAACCCATTACAATTTGCTAGGTCATGTCGAACAACTGACCCAAAATGGCACCATCACCACAGACTTTACGTTAATCCGTCCTGGTGCATTGCATAAGGCCAATGGTGGATTCCTCATCTTGGAAGCTGAACAACTTTTAGAGCAGCCTTATGCATGGCAAGGTCTAAAACGTGCATTAAAGTCAGGACATTTAAAGCTGTCTTCACTTGAACATATGCTTACATTGACAGGCAGTATTTCGATTGAGCCTGAAGCTATTGATTTAAATATCAAAGTGATCCTGCTTGCTGAACCTGATATTTATTACGATATTTTAGAACTCGAACCAGAACTGGGCAGTGTCTTTAAAATTCGTGCCGATTTTACCGATACATTACAACGTAATGACATTAATGAGCAGGCATATATGCAGCTAATTGCTGATTATGTGCAAACAGACAAACTTCTGCCGTTTGACCGTACAGCACTTGCTGCACTGTTAACTGATTCAAGTCGTCAAGCTGAAGATCAAAGCTCTTTGTCATTACATGCCCTCACCTTAGGTGATTTGATTCGTGAAGCACATCATCATGCAGCACTTGCTGGCGATAAAATGGTGACAGAAACACATATCAACACCGCTCTTGATCATCGTAAATACCGTCTAGGCTACTTACGTGAATTATATTGGCAAGATCTTACTCGCGGTACACAGTTAATCGAAACCAAAGGTCATCGATTCGGGCAGATTAACGCCCTCTCTGTGATTCAATATGCTGATGTTGAATTTGGTTTACCGTCACGTTTAACGGCTTCGGTTTATCAAGGTGGCGGCGATATTTTAGATATCGAACGTAGTGTAGAACTCGGTGGTTCTTTACATGCCAAAGGCGTCCTGCTGATGTCGAGTTTCTTAAAGGCACACTTTGGTCGTGAACAAATTTTACATTTTTCTGCTGCCCTTGCCTTTGAGCAAAGCTATGGCCAAGTAGATGGCGACAGCGCAACTGTTGCAGAGCTTTCAGCTCTTATTTCCGCTATTAGCCAATTACCGATCGATCAATCATGGGCAATCACTGGCTCAATGAACCAATTGGGTCAAGTTCAACCGATTGGTGGTGTAAATGCCAAGATTGAAGGCTTCTATGATGCATGTAAATTACAAGGGCTAACAGGCAAGCAAGGTGTGATTATTCCACGCCAAAATATGCAGCACTTAATGTTACGTAAAGATGTGATTGAAGCTGTACAAAAAGGTCAATTCCATATTCACGCCATAGATACCATTGACCAAGCTCTAGAAATTTTGATGGCGCGTCCAGTAGGCACTCTTGATAAAAAAGGTCGTTATAGCAAAGGCTCAATCTACGCTGCTGTCATGGAGCAACTTGAATACTGGCAAGCGATTGAAGATGGTGCTGAGTTTGAGGAAGAAGAGCCAAAGAAAAAGAAAAAAAAGAAGAAGTCAAAAAAGGACAAAGATAAAAAGGCAAAGAAGTCTGAAGCTCAAGACAGTACTGCTAAAAATGGGACTACTGAAAACGAGCAACGTGTTGAAGAAAGTCCGACTGAAGACAATCCGTCATAAATCTTCGATGAGTTTATTCATTTGTTGATTTTTCCGCCATTCATTACACTTTAAATGCCTTTGAAATGGTGGAAAAACGCATAACCTCAGACTTTTTAGATAATTAAGTCATAAAAAAAAGCGCCTTAAAGGCGCTATTTTTTATCTGTATCCAATGATTAAAACCATCAAATACATATCCAATTAAGCTTCCGGAGCTGGGCTATATTGTTCAACTAAAGGTTGTAATTCACCTTTTTGGAACATATCAAGCATAATGTCGCTACCACCGATCAACTCACCATTGATCCATAATTGTGGGAAAGTCGGCCAGTTTGCAATTTGTGGAAGAGTTGCGCGAATATCTTGATTTTCAAGAATATTTACATAAGCAAACGGACGACCAATTTGACTGAGCGCTTCTACTGCACGCGCAGAGAAACCACACTGTGGAAACTGTGGAGTGCCTTTCATATAAAGTAGAACTGCGTGTTTAGCAATTTGGTCACGAATTAACGCTTCTGTATCGCGTGCTTGTTCAGTCATTGATATATCCTCAATAAATCTGCTTCGCATTATACCCAAAACTGAGTAAAACAATATGACTAAAGCAATATTTCACGTTTTATTTACATTTCAGCTTTTCAATTGAGCCATATTTTGCTTATATAGACCTCTTGATGCTCATATATATATGGCGTCTCCTCTATATTATTTCAATCACCTGACAAATTAGAGTTAGTCATGAATAACATTACCCTTGCCCCAGTACAAACTGATCAACCATCGCACTTGATGCCAGTCTTTGGCCGCCAACCGATCAGCTTTGTCCGAGGTCAAGGTGCTCACCTGTATACTGCAGATGGCACAGAATACTTAGACGCACTGACAGGGATCGCTGTTTGTGGTTTAGGTCACTCACATCCTGCAATTACAGCAGCAATTGCTGAACAGGCAGCGACCCTCATTCACACCAGTAACTTATTTGAAGTGCCTTGGCAAACGGCTGCTGCGCAAAAATTAGCAGAAGTTGCGGGTATGGAAGAGGTTTTCTTCTCAAATAGTGGTGCAGAATCAAATGAAGGTGCAATCAAAATTGCACGTAAATTTGGTCATATGCAAGGTGTCGCAACACCAAAAATTATCGTTGCTGATCATTCTTTCCATGGTCGTACCATGGCAACCTTATCTGCAACAGGTAACAAAAAAGTTCAAGAAGGCTTTGGCCCATTGGTTGAAGGTTTTATCCGTGTACCTTTCGGTGATATCGAAGCGATTGAGGAAGCGGCGATTCACCACCCTGACATCGTAGCGATTTTGGTTGAGCCGATCCAAGGTGAAGGTGGTGTAAATACTGCACCTCAGGGTTTTAGCTACCTCGAAGAAATTCGTCAAATCTGTAATCAGCACAACTGGTTAATGATGCTTGATGAAGTGCAAACAGGTAATGGTCGTACAGGTAAATACTTTGCGTATCAACACACTAATATTGTTCCTGATGTGCTAACTACAGCTAAAGGTCTGGGTAATGGCTTCCCTATCGGCGCAGTCATGACTCAAGGTCGTGGTGTTGGCGTTTTAACAGCGGGTAACCACGGTTCAACTTATAGCGGTACAGCATTAGGTTCACGTGTGGTTTATACCGTGATTGATACCATTCAAAAAGAAAACCTTGTTGAAAATGCTGCAAATATGGGTGCGTACCTTGTTGAGCAATTCACAGAGCAACTTGCCGAGCAAAACGTAACTGTTCGTGGTTTTGGTTTAATGGTCGGCATTGAATTACCAAAAGCATGTGGTGAACTTGTGAATATTGCACGTGATGAGCATCACTTGATTATTAACGTAACAGCAGGTTCTGTGATTCGTTTATTGCCTACGCTAAACATCAATAAAGAACAAGCGGATATCTTGATTGAACGCATTGTTAAAATGGTGAAAAACTTTCTAGCCTAATTTATGCCGAAAGTAAAAAAAGCCGCTAATTGCGGCTTTTTTTTATAACTTTTTCAAGCTTTATTGTTTTTATGAGGCTTCTTGGTATATACGTCCGCCTGGTAATTGACTGAAATACAATTTTAATGCATCTAGGCAACGATGAATCTTGGTAGGCTGTTGATCACGTTTAGACATCACAGCATATAGAGTGAATGATGGTAAGCGCCATTCTGGTAAAACTTCAACAAGAGAACCGTTTAATAAGTCTTTTTGCGTATCTAGATATAATATTCTTGCAATGCCATGTCCTTGTTGGCACATTGCTTTTGCAGCAAATACATTATTTGTTGTAAATCGGGAATGCACATCCAATGCAACCTGCTCTTTCGTCACTGCATTTTCAAATGCAAAATGCTGAAAGTTTTTAACCAAATTTATTTGAACCATATCATGATTTTGTAAATCTTCTGGTCGTGTAATTAAACTGGTTTGGTTGATATAGCTTGGTGCAGCAACGAGAACTTGTTCAACATGCGCCAATGGCACGACATGAAACTGTTGATCATCAATTTTTGAACTCATGCGTAGCGCAATATCAATGCGTCCATCAATTAAGTCGATATATTGATTATCTGCTTCTAAATGAACTGATAAACCACGATGTGCCGACATCCAATGTGACAATGCAGGAATCACATGATTCGCACAAAGTTCTGGTGTTGATGCAATACGTAATTCACCGACTAAGTCGTCACGAAGCTCATTGATACGAATTTTGCCGCGCTCTGCGGCAGATAGCATCTCTTGGCAACTATGAAAAAAAGCTTGTCCAGCTTCTGTCAAACTCAACTTACGTGTTGAACGATGTAAAAGAATGACTTCCATATCCTGCTCTAGTGAGCGGATTTGCTGACTCACGGCACTCGTGGTAATACCTAACTCACGAGCAGCACCGCTAAATGAATTTTTTTCCACAACGCAAGCAAAGACACCCATTGCTCGAAGTTGATCTAACATAAATTTCCCTCATAAACTTATGAGAAGCTTCATCTTTCGATAAAAGCAACTCATTGTATTATACGGGGATATTTTGCTTTTGCATTATATATTTAATTATTTGGTAAAACTGCAGTTGGATTGATTGGTTTACCATCTAAACGCACCTGAAACTCAAGCATCGTACGGTTTGTACCCGATGAACCCATCTCACCAATTTGCTGCCCTGCTTTCACAGTATCACCACTTTTGACATTCATTTTACTGTTATGTGCATATGCGGTGATATAGCCATTAATGTGCTTCACCAAAATTAAATTGCCGTACTCTTTAAGACCATCGGCTGCATAGACCACTTGACCATCAGCTGCTGCAAAAATAGCGTCACCCGTATTGCCTGCGTAACGTATTCCTTTCACATTCGATGCTAAGTTATAGCCTTGTAATACCGTAGGACGCGATACTGGACTCACCCAACGTAAACTTGAAGAACTGACCACTGGCGTTGGAACTGTAGTTCGCGTCACTGTCGATGGAGTGGTTGAAGCTTGAGTCACGGGCGCTGTTTGCGTTGGCATTGCAATCGTTTGGCGTTGAATTGGTGCCGCTTGAGTCATGGCTTGTGTAGACGTCGTACGACGAGAGCCACTATTTTTAAGGCGAATGGATTGTCCAACATAGATGCGATAAGGCTGGGCAATATCGTTCATTTCTGCGATGCTGACATAGCTCAAGCCATAGCGAGCTGCAATGCCACTTAAAGTATCTCCCGAACGAACTGTATAATAATCCGGAGCAGTCGCATAACGGGTCGCATTATTAATTTGTGGTTTTGACGCACAGCCAGTCATGACCAAAGTTGTTACCACAGCAGCAGATAAAACAAGGGTCTTAAATAATGCTGCAGGAGCGGTAATAACGCGATATTGTGACACCAGGGACATCATCTTCCTCACTAATAATTCAAATATAGTCATTATGAATGGGCTAAGATTAGCAAAAATCCACTCTAAAAAAGTTGCGACATAACCATTTTCACAAAGTTATAACACTAATACTTAAATTTTAGATAACTCTGCGTGTAAGTTATTCAAAATCTCATAGTTTGTAGCATCCATTTGTATAGGCGTTACACTGACATAACCATTTGCCACGGCAAAGAAATCTGACTCGATATCGGTTAAGCCTTTCTTAGGCTCTGCCACTGCCTCGCCTGCCAAGCCAATCCAATAGACTTGACGACCACGCGGGTCTACATGACTGGTAATCGGTTTGGACTGTAAACGTCTTCCTTGATAGGTCACTTTGGTGCCTTGAAGTTCAGCAACATCTGGAATATTAATATTAAAAATATGTCGTGCAGGTAGCGCGGGTAGTCCATTGGCAATAAAATCATGCACCCATTGTGCAGCTACGGCATAATCTTCAGGGTTGTTATAACTACGCACATTCGGTCCAGCCAAAGACACGGCTAGCGCAGGTTGTTTCATTAAACGACCTTCAAATGCGGCACCGACCGTCCCTGAATACAGCACATCATCACCCAGATTTGCGCCGCTATTGATCCCACTCACCACCAAATCAAATTCAAAATCGAACAGACCATTCATTGATAAATACACACAGTCCGCAGGTGTGCCATTTACCGCCCACATATTTGGTGCAATTTCGACAGGTCGTAATGGTCGATCTAAAGTCAGTGCACTTGAAAAACCACTGCGTTCACTTTCAGGTGCAACAATCACCACACGACCGAGAGGACGCAATGCATGTGCTAAAGCTTGGATACCGGGAGCAAAAACGCCATCATCATTGGCAATTAATATATTCACAACTAAATTTCCATTACTAAAAAATTAAAAATGACTCGCAAGAACATTTTATTGAAATATATGAATAATTATATATATTTACATTTCAACATCCAGCATAAATGTGTGTGTACAAAATGAATAAAACCGTAGCACTTCGTGGTTTATTGGGCTTTGCTCTAGCAGCTTGCATGACTCAAACTGTGGTCGCAGACAATGACTTCACTCAAGAAGAAGCCAATACCATCGTAAAAGAAGACATTGCATCTGCACAAGTCATGTTAGAAGTATGCCCTGCGATTATTGGTCAAAATGCAAAATTTGATGCCAACATTCAAGCACTCACTAAAACATATCTTGCTGATTATTCTGATAAATCAATGACTTTAGAAAAACTACAGTCTGACAGCGAATATAAATCAGTTCTTGAAGAAGCACGTCAAGCTGCTAAAGAAACTGATAAAGCTGAACAAAAATCAGTTTGTGATGACGTTTTAAATTATGAAGGTTAATTGATCATTCAGATTTGGACGCCCTCTCAATAGGTTAGTCCTAATTGCATCAAACCTGCCAAAAAAGGATGACGCTTTATAGCCTCATCCTTTTTTCTTTCACAATGTATTGATTTTTAAACAGCTTCAATACAATTTTCTACTGATCTCTACCAGAAATACGATTAAGCTAGGCAAATAAATTTTAGCTATTTGATATCTTTTAGGTTATTTAACAGGTTATTTAAATGAAAAACTCCTTTGTAAAATCTCTTTGTGCCCTTAGCCTTTCTACTTTTGCTTTCACTACCATGTCTGCACATGCCGCAGATGAAAAAATTGAAGTTACCCCTACACCTCAAGTGACCAGTCAAGAACTTGCAGCTATCTATGTACTATCTGAAGTCTGCCCAAAACTGGTGAATGACAAAGATCAACCAAAGTTTGAAGCGGGTTATGCAAAATTAGCTAAAGAATATATGCCGAATGAAAAGAACCCAGTAAATGCTTTACAGCAACTCAGCAAACAAAAAAGTTTTAAAGATGCTTTAAAAGAAGCGCAGTCTGATGCGAAGAAAGCTGGCGATAAGAAAAATGGTGCGATTTGCAAAGAATTGACTGCTTACAGCAAATAATACCAATTGGTTACAATACTTTTAAAATAAGCGCTTGCACCCCATAGCAGTCCGCCTAGCTTTGTCCTAAAATGCTAGGCTCTTTGTGCTTATACCTAAGTTATTGGAACCACCCAGAATGACCCGAAAAACCGCCCTTGCCGCATTACTACTTGCACCTAGTTTTTCATTCGCGGCAACTGTCCTTTCTGCACCACCTGAATTAAATAATAAATCTTATGTGCTGATGGACTATGAGACAGGGCAAATCCTTGCTTCTAAAAATGAAAACGAAAAATTAGCTCCTGCTTCAATGACAAAAATGATGACCAGTTACATCATTGAGCAAAAGTTATTAAGCGGTGAACTAACTGAAAATGAAAAAGTACGTATGAATGAGTCGGCTTGGTGTCGCGGCAGCAGCACTGAGTCATGTATGTACGTTCCGCTCAACGGTACTGCAACTGCATTAGAAATGTTACGTGGCATTATCATTCAGTCGGGTAACGATGCTTCTAAAGCTATGGCAGAACATATTGCTGGCAATGAAGGCACCTTTGCCCACATGATGAACCAAGAAGCGAAACGTATTGGCATGGTGAATACTCAATTCATCAATGCGACAGGTATGCCAGCTGAAGGTCATTTCTCGACTGCCAAAGATATGGCGACTCTAGCGCAACATATCATTCATGACAGTTCAAAATACTATCCGATCTACTCTGAAAAAGAATTTACGTTCAATGGCATTAAGCAAGGCAACCGTAATGCCCTGCTTTATACTGACCCAAGTGTAGATGGTTTAAAAACTGGCCATACTGAAGAAGCGGGCTACTGCTTAACGACTTCAGCTAAACGTGGTCCTTTACGTTTAATTTCAGTGATCTTTGGTGCGCCAAGCATGAACGAGCGTGCATCTCAAACACGTGAAATTTTAGCTTGGGGTTATGCAAACTTTGAAACTGTAAAAGTTCAACCTGCTAAACAAGTGCTTGCAAAAGCAAAAGTTTGGTACGGTAAAGACAATGAAGTTCAAGTAGGTCTAGCTGAAAACTTTAACGTGACGATGCCTAAAGGCGAAGCGAACGCCATTAAAACTCAATTGGTTGTTCAACCAAAATTAACTGCTCCTTTAAAACAAGGTCAAGTGGTCGGTAAATACGTTGCAACACTTAATGGCAAAGTCATTGCTGAAAAACCGCTTGTCGCTCTACAAAATGTTGAAGAAGCTGGTTTCTTTGCAAAAATGATTGATCACATCAAACAATTCTTTAGCAACTTATTCTAAATTTGATGAAAACTCGATATTAAGACTAAAGTGAAAGCATCTAGATTTCGGTCTAGGTGCTTTTTTATTTTATAATGCCTAAAAACCTGTAGATGACTTTCCTATGAGCCAAAACATCCGCCCTTATTTAGACACAGCTCCACACATTGATGACTCTTGTTATATTGATGAAATGTCAGTCGTGATTGGCGATGTTGTATTGGCTGAAAATGTTTCGGTTTGGCCATTTGCGGTGATTCGTGGTGATGTAAACCATATTCGTATTGGTAAAAACTCTAATGTGCAAGATCACTCAATGTTGCATGTGAGTCATAAAAAAGCCGATAAACCTGAAGGTTCTCCACTGATTATTGGTGAAGATGTGACGATTGGTCATCACGTGAAATTACACGGTTGTACCATTGGTAATCGTGTTTTAGTCGGTATAGGTACAATTATATTAGATGATGTAATTGTTGAAGATGATGTGATGATTGGTGCTGGTTCACTTGTTCCACCAAATAAGGTTTTGGAAAGTGGTTATTTATATGTGGGCAGTCCTGTTAAAAAAGTCCGCCCACTAACCGATAAAGAAAAAGCATTTTTACCGTATTCAGCGCAGAATTATGTGAAGGTGTCGGGGAATTATAAATAAAATAGATTTTGCATAAGATGTTTTATGTTCAATAAAGATAAAGCTAACTTTATAGGTAGCTTAAACTGTATTTTATAGTTTTGGTTTTTCATCCAGAAAATATGAAACTCTTAATGCCAAGATTTCATGTTCATCTTGGAACTATTTATATCCAAAACGGTTATTCATTTCACTTTTTAATGAACTTAGTTGCCCATTATTTAAGCCAGTACCAAAATGAAAAAAAGTAAAATTATTGGAATTATTGGAATTATTGGAATTATTGGAATTATTGGAATTATTGGAATTATTGGAATTATTGGAATTATTGGAATTATTGGAATTATTGGAATTATTGGAATTATTGGAATTATTGGAATTATTAGTGATAATTCTAAGTGCTTTTTAAAAAATGGGATTTGTATAGCAAGTTTCGAATATTCTCATTCTACTGAAAAAACGCTATATAGGAATAGAGATGCTTTGACAGAAGATGAAAAGTTAAATTGGATTCATTTACATAGTATTTATCCAAAGAGCGAGATAGGATTTTGGAATAATTGCACTGAAATATCTTCTAAATCAATAGTGTGCTCATTTCAACAACTTGTTAATACAAAAGAATGTGTCCCTTTAAGTATTGATAGATATCCCATTGAAAATTGGCGGTTAAAGTTTTATGAAATAACGATACTTAATCATTATCAGTTTGAAATAAAAAATTATACTGGACGAAAAAACTCATGGATAGAAGATCAACATATAAATGTTATGCAAGAGGTATTGTGTGATAGTTAGAAATGGATCAGGAAATTTGAACAACTAATAAAAGTGCTATTCTGTATACGAAATACTATTTTTATTTCTTACAATTCATCATTTTATCTCATACAAAAAACCAGCTAAGCAGAGTTTTACTTTTTTTAATAATTTATCTTGCCCTGCACTCATTATTCAATCATTGTTCTACAAAAATTTTTACCCAAACTCAAAAATCATCTTCCTCCAAAGAATTCACCTCCCATCGTAGCCACCGCTCCCTAAATTTTGTAGAATAGCGTTTTTACCCCATGGTGCTTTTCTATGACCGCTTGGACTGCTCACGTCACTGTTGCGACAGTCGTTGAAAAAGACGGAAAATTCCTATTTGTTGAAGAACATACAGAAGGTGTGACCCATACTGTATTTAATCAACCTGCAGGTCATGTTGAAGCTGGCGAAACCATTATTGAAGCAGCCATTCGAGAAACCATGGAAGAAACAGGTCACGATGTAGAAATCACGAACCTTCTAGGCATGTATACTTATACTCCCCCGATGTTCCCTGATCGTACTTATTTCCGTTTCTGTTTTTTAGCTAAAGACATTCAGCACCATGCCGATGCACAATTAGACACAGGTATTGTCGGTGCAGTATGGATGACGCTTGATGAACTCATTGAGTCTGCCCGTGCGCGCAGTCCATTAGTGATTAAAGCAGTGCAAGATGCTCTTTCAGGTCAAAAATTTCCTTTATCGCTCATTTACGAGCACCAAAATTCTCCCTTAATTTCAAATTTGGATGCTTAATCCTATGCAACAACGTGTCATCGTCGGTATGTCTGGTGGTGTAGATTCTTCTGTATCTGCAGCACTTTTACTTCAACAAGGTTATCAAGTTGAAGGTCTTTTCATGAAAAACTGGGAAGAAGATGACGGCACGGAATACTGTACGGCAATGGAAGATCTTGCCGATGCTCAAGCCGTTTGTGACAAAATTGGTATCAAACTTCATACCGCAAATTTTGCGATGGAATATTGGGACCGTGTCTTTGAGCATTTCTTAGAAGAATATGCCGCAGGTCGTACACCAAACCCAGATATTCTCTGCAATAAAGAAATTAAATTCCGTGCATTTCTCGACCATGCTGTGAACTTAGGTGCTGACTTTATTGCGACAGGCCACTATTGCCGCCGTGGTGAAACGCTAAAAAATTCACGTGGTGAAGAGTATGCCCCTCTACTGCGTGGTCTAGACAACAACAAAGACCAAACCTATTTCCTACATGCAGTGCATGGTCGTGAAATTAACAAAACTTTGTTCCCTGTGGGTGAAATTGAAAAACCACAAGTGCGTAAAATCGCTGAAGAATTAGGTCTAATCACCGCGAAGAAAAAAGATTCAACAGGAATTTGCTTTATTGGCGAACGTCGATTTAATGACTTCTTAAAGCAATATTTACCTGCTCAACCCGGAAAAATCGTCCTAGACACGGGTAAAGAGGTTGGTGAACATCACGGCTTAATGTACTATACGCTCGGCCAACGTGGTGGCATCGGTCTTGGTGGTCTAAAAGGTGCTGAAGAAGGCGCTTGGTTTGTACTGCATAAAGATATCGAAGGTAATCGCCTAGTCGTTGGTCAAGGTCATGAACATCCACTCATGCAAAGCACCATTTTATGGTCTGAAGCGATTGATTGGGTGGCTGGTGAACAAGAGATTCCTGAATCAGGCTTCCGCTGCACAGCGAAAACTCGTTATCGTCAGCCTGACCAAGACTGTACAATATTTAAAGACCCTACAGCGCCAAATGGTGTGCGTGTCGAATTCGATGAGCCACAACGTGCTGTTACACCGGGTCAAAGTGTGGTGTTCTACACCGGTGAAGTTTGTTTAGGGGGTGGTGTGATTCATCATACCAATGCGCCTAAACCGGATTTTATTGAATAAGGATTGTTTCGGATGACAGAGTTACCGTTTCAACAGCCTCAGACTCTGAATACTCGCCAAAATCGTGCATTGGCGTTAGCTGCTGTTTTTCAAGCGACACAGCTGACCCACATGACTGCATTGACTGGGCAACAGAGTATCGGGGAAAGCGGTAACTTTTATTTTGAACATCTCATTAAAGCCAGTTTAAATATCCGTCCTAAGTCGAATCAGTCTAGTCAGACGCTTGATTTTTTTAGTGGCTTGGCGGATATTTCGCTGGGATTAAAAACCTTAGAAAGTAGCATTACTCAGCCCTTCAATACTTCTCCCAAATCTAGACTGCCTAAACTTGCCAATACCAAGCTACCCATGACGTATGCGATGGCATTATTGCAGTTAGAAAAGAAAGTCTATAGCAATCCTAAATTTGTAGAAATCATTGAACAATCCCAACAAAAAATTCTGAGACAGCTTTCCTTTTTCGATAATAATTATTTACATCCAAGTATCATTGCCAATTTAGCGCAAACCTATATTGAAACTGCTGGCCAAATTAATCCACGTATTATGGTTCGTGGCAATGCCGAAGCATTTAAAGATACCTCTCATACCAATCGCATTCGCGCCACCTTATTTACTGGCTTACAAATGGCACATTTATGGCGTCAGCTCGGTGGTAGCTCATGGGGTATGATTTTCAGTAAGCGCAAGCTACTACAAGATATTCAAGATCTTGCCCGTTTACAGTATCAGGTGGTTTAACTGATGCAGTACGGGCTTTTTGTTTTACGTTTAATTCCAAAATTTAAGGAATCGCTATGAACGCTTTAACCGCACTTTCTCCATTAGATGGACGTTACGCAAGCAAATGTGATGCTCTACGTCCCTTCCTCTCTGAGTTTGGTTTAATCCATGCTCGTGTGACTGTTGAAGTGCGTTGGTTACAAGCGCTTGCAAACCGTCCTGAAATCACTGAAGTTCCAGCGTTCAGTGCTGAAACTAACGCTGCGCTTGATGCAATTGTTGCGAACTTCTCTGAAGACAATGCAAACCGCATTAAAGAAATTGAACGTACAACAAACCATGACGTAAAAGCAGTTGAGTACTTCTTAAAAGAGCAAATCGCACATATCGATGAGCTTAAAAATGCTGGAGAATTCATTCACTTTGCATGTACATCTGAAGACATCAACAACTTGTCTCATGCTTTAATGCTTAAAAATGGCCGTGAAGTTTTAGTTGCAGCAATGCAGCAAATCATCGATTCAATCGTTGCTTTGGCTGAACAACACGCTGAACAACCAATGTTGTCTCGTACACATGGTCAAACTGCAAGCCCAACAACTTTGGGTAAAGAAATGGCGAACGTGGCTTATCGCCTTGCACGTCAAATCAAACAATTCAAACAAGTTGAATTACTTGGTAAAATCAATGGTGCAGTAGGTAACTACAACGCGCACTACTCTGCTTACCCTGAAATTAACTGGCCTGCGCATTCACAAGCATTTGTTGAATCATTAGGTTTAGAATTTAACCCGTACACCACTCAAATCGAACCACATGACTACATGGCGGAACTTTTTGATGCGCTACGTCGTTTCAACACCATTTTGATCGACTTTAACCGTGACGTTTGGGGCTACATCTCACTTGGTTTCTTCAAACAACGTTTAAAAGAAGGTGAAGTTGGTTCGTCAACTATGCCGCATAAAGTAAACCCAATTGACTTCGAAAACTCTGAAGGTAACTTGGGTATTGCAAATGCAGTACTTGCGCATTTAGGCGAAAAACTTCCTGTATCTCGCTGGCAGCGTGACTTAACTGACTCTACTGTTCTACGTAACATGGGCGTTGGTTTTGCACAAAGCTTGATCGCTTTTGAAGCTTGCTCTAAAGGTATTGGTAAACTTGAATTGAATGCTCAACGTATTCTTGAAGACCTTGACCATGCACAAGAAGTGCTTGCAGAACCGATTCAAACTGTTATGCGTCGTTATGCAGTTGAAAAACCTTACGAAAAACTTAAAGCCCTTACTCGTGGTCAAGCAATGACTCGCGACATGATGGTTGATTTCGTCAATGGTAATGAGCTTGAAGCTGTTCCTGCTGCTGACCGTGCACGTCTTGCAGAAATGACACCTGCAACTTATACAGGTAATGCATCAACTCAAGCAAAACAAGTTGCTGATTTAATTTCTAAGATCTGATTTCTAAAATCTAATTTTAGATAGATCAAAAAAACGAGGCTTCATGCCTCGTTTTTTATTTCCACCTATATACTTTATCTCTTTGGGATGAGGAACTTGCTCCGCAAGGAGATGTGGCTATCCATCTATCCCTTGCGAACTCAGAATATATTCTGAGGATTCTCATCTCCTATAAGGATAGAGGAAATTTAGAAGTAATTTATTCTGCAGGGCAATATTTCGCCCAATCATCTTTCATTCGTTGTAATTCACAACCCGTTAAAATATCTGAGTAATAAACATAATATGTGGCATCAGGATACTGAATTTCATGGCGAAACATCATGCCGCGCAAAGACACTGAGAGCTCTTCTGGAAAATCATCTGTTAAATAAAGTTCTTCAAACTCATAGTTAAAATAACAATTTTGAGTCGCAATAAATGCCTCAACAACGGTCATAGTCATTTCCAAATATATAAACTTCGATATACATCTGAGTTTAATACAATCTTTTTGAAAATACTTATCCCTAGTAGCTAGCTGATGACATTTGAAAAAATAATGCACAAATTCTAACGCCGGCGAACTAACACCTTTCATCGCATTATGGCTATACTTGCCGCGAATTATAAACATTGCACACCGATAAAAAATTTGAGCTTTGCCTTTTCATGATTGATTTCAAATTAAAACTTAAGCACATCTTAGCTTTTGCGTTATTAACTCTTGCCATTGCGATCGCCAGTATCCAACCTTTAGAAATGGAAGCGTATATACTCCATCAAATTGGCACAGCGTTTATGCTGATCGTGCTGCTCGTTTTCCTCTATAAAATAGGGCTAAGTTTCGCAACTGTTTGCCTGTATCTTGGCTTTTTACTGATTCATGTCATCGGTGCCCATTATTTATATTCTTATGTACCCTATTCTGAATGGACACAAGCTCTCTTCGGTTTCAACCTTGACCAAAGCATGGGATGGTCTCGGAATATGTATGATCGGCTTGTACACCTTGCCTATGGATTGCTGCTCTATCCGTTCTTTTATCGCATATTTCAAATCTGGCTACCACAATTAAAAGCCGGAACACTCTTTTTATTGGTCGTACAATTCGTCATGGCGACCAGTTTATTTTATGAATGGATCGAATGGCTGATTGCCATTGGCTTATCACCAGAAGAAGCTGAAAATTATAATGGGCAACAAGGTGATATTTGGGATGCGCATAAAGATATGCTGCTCGCAACACTTGGTGCGATGATCACTGGTGGTATTTTATATTTCAATCAGAAAAAATCTTAAATAAAAAAGCACTCATCAGAGTGCTTTTTTATCTCTATATTCATGAATGGATGTATTAATTATTAATAGAGTGGTAGCACATATAAGGATTGATCTAACGGATCTAATGTGCCCCATGCTGTTTGAAGCTCTGTATTTGAAACTGCTGCGATATCCGATACTGGATTGATAGACGCATTTAAATAAGATGAATCATCTGATATTACATCAAGAGCATTGTTGGGTTCAGGATTGCTCAATAAGCCGTTCAAATCGATTTGATCATCAGAAATAAAAGAGCTTGTTTCATTTAAGCCAAAGCTCGACATACTGTGCTGCGCAAGTACATCAAACACACTATTATCATCTGTTAACATTGATGCTTGATCTTGTAATTCATCCGAAGCCTGTTCTTCTGAGATCAAGAATAAATTCGCTTTGGCAACTGTCATCGCTTCAACGGTAAAATCAAATGCTGAGCTTTTGGCACTGGTATTTCCAGCCGCATCCGTTTGGGTAAAACTATAACTGTACTTGCCTGCAGCTAAATCAGACTCTGGTGTATACAACCATTTTCCACTGGTATCTGCTTTGACAGTTGCCACTGCGACGCCATTTTTATAAATGGTAATCGTGGCATTGGCCTCACCTTTACCTTCAAAACTTGGGGTGGAATCTTGCGTGCTCTCCCCCTGCTTAATGGTGAGCTTTGTAGTCTCGCGATCATCATACACCGTCGTCAATGTCGGCGCGGATGGCGCAATAGTGTCCTTTGTCCCAATGACTTGCGTGCTCTTTGAGCTATTGCCAGCCGCATCTGTCGCAGTCACTTGGACAACATTATTATCCGTAATTGCGCTGCTTAATTTCACCGTATAGCGACCATCGTCGCCTACAGTTGCAGTACCAAGCGTATTTCCCGCACTGTTTTTAATGGTAATTTTGACACCAATTTCAGCGCTTCCTGACACTTCTGTACCATCTGTATTGATTGTTGCTGTTGGTGCAACGGGTGCCGTATTATCCGTACCAGCAGTGACATTTAAAGGTATCGATTGATTGCCTGCCGCATCGACCACAATAATGGTTGTCTTATTACTATCCGACAGCGCTGGAGACAATATCAGTTTAAATTGACCATTGGCATCTACCGTAGTAGTGGCGATGACTTGTAAATTTGCATCTAAGATTTGAATGGTGCTATTGGCTTCGGCAGTACCAACCAGTTCAGTTCCGGCTTTATTCACTTCAATTTTAGGTTGATCAGGTCGAAGCGTATCTTTGCCCATTTCAACCGACTGCGCTTCAGATTTATTGCCAGCTTTATCTTCTACAATGACTTTAGCCGTCTCACCCGCTTCTAAAGTATTACTTAATGCAATGGAGAAATTGCCATCACTTGCCGCAGTCACAGGCCCACCTAAAAGCGTTGTGCCATCTGCAGCATAAACATAGACTTTTGCACCCGCTTCGGCAAAACCTGAGACAAACTTACCGCTTTCATCCACTTGTGCATTTGCAGCGTCCGGCGAAATTGTATCTTTACTACCCGTCAATATTGTCGATTGAGAACTATTTCCCGCCTTGTCTTTAGCGTACACAATCACACGATTTCCGTCTGTAATCGCGTCATCTAAAGTAATTTTATAGTTGCCATCAGCATCTGCTTTAGATTGACCAATCGTATTGCCTTTCGCATCTACGATATAAACCGTTGCACCCGCTTCCGCCTTACCGGACACGACTTTTCCGTCACTATCAAAACTTCCAGTTGGCGTACTTGGCGCTGTTTTGTCATTGCTAGAAGATTTATCATCTTCTTTGTCAAATGCTAGCAGATATACCGCTTCTGCACCCAAGATCGCCAATCCCGCCTTAAGTAGAGATGGTGAACCATCATCTTCACTTGCAACTTCCGTAGCTTGAGCAGGTGTTGTCGCCTGATTTAACTGTGTCGATGCAGATAAAGGCTGTGCAAATTCATTCACAGAGCGATAGCTCGCCGTTTTGCCATCGACATCAATTTCAACCAGCTTAAATTGCTCTGGCCCACTATGTAAAACCAAAGAATTATCAGAGCCAAAGTCATCTGTATAAAAATGATCAATCACGATTTTTTGACCATTTTTCAGGGTAATCACACATTGATTTCCGACTCGATGGATCGACTGAATATCGGCTGGCTTGAGTTCTAACTGAATAACGGACGGTTGAGATATTTGTATTTTTGTGGCCTGAGTTTCTTTTAAAATCGTTTGATCATGCTTTGATATCACGACAATTTTTGTCATTTCGCCCTCAGTGTTATTATGTAATAAACATCTAATAAATAATTAGTTAAGTACCTTATCAAATTGGTGCTGAACAGACAAACCATTCTGGATGTTAATTCATCAGAATTATTTTTATTTAATTTTTCATCTTAAATTCTACGCTGATAACAGCGGTTTCTATGGTTCTATCCATTTTAATATTTTAGATTCAGCCAAGTTTAGATAATCAAAATTATCTAAGTATTTATAAAGGATTACTGTGTATTAGCCGCGCTTGCTGCAATTTTCAAAGTAGCGTCATTTAGCATAAAAAAAAGCTCACCGAAGTGAGCTTTAAAGACATCATAACAAAAACGATTTTAGAGTTTAGGATCACGCAACTGCACGAGACTCGAATTGGCTTTGCTCAATGACTCCATCACTTTAGACATGACTGCAGGAACCAATGAGTCCGCAATTTGCGCTGCTTGTAAGCCCAACTTCTCACCAAGTGTTGGTTTTTTGCGGGTTTCAATCATATATACATCATGTTGTGGCATGAAACTTAACAGATATTCATCTGACGTTTGCAATTTATCGACTAGATTAAGATCAATGGCATCTTGACCATACCAATGCTCACCTGTTGCAACTTTATCGACATTAAGCTGAGGACGGTATTTTTCAACAAAGTGTTTAAACAAGTTATGGGTTTGCTGTAACTCTTCTTCAAATTTGGCTTTACCTTCAGCAGTATTTTCACCAAACATAGTTACGGTACGTTTGAACTGACCCGCGGTATACAGTTCAAAATCGATATGTTTTTCTTTCAATAAACGGTTAAAGTTCGGCACTTGTGCAACCACACCAATCGAACCCACCACAGCAAATGGTGCTGAAACGATTTCATTTGCAATGCAAGCCATCATATAGCCACCGCTTGCAGCAACCTTATCCACGCAAATAGTTAAGTTAAATCCAGCATCGCGTAAACGTACCAATTGTGCAGCAGCTAGACCATAGCCATGCACCATCCCGCCTGGACTTTCTAAACGTAAAACTACGCGGTCGCGCCCAGCTTTTGCTGTCGCTAAGATTAGGGTAATTTCTTCACGTAGACTTGTCACCGCAGATGCAGCAGTATCACCATTAAAATCGATTACATAAATTTTTTGGTTATTCTTTTTACGTGCGCGCGCTTCTTTTGATAATTGTTGGCTTAGTTGCAGCAGCTCAAGTTTAGATGCAGTCGTTTGCGCAATTTTTTTTCGTTGTTCATTAATACGTGCATTTAAGTGACTTACACGAATTTCCGCAGGCAACTTAGGATTATGAAATAGCATAAAATTGAAACTCATTTAATTCATATTTATGTTGTATAACATGTGGGTTGCATCACAAAAATTCAATCAATTTTTTGAAAATAATTCTCATTGAGCCAAATTGAGCATTTTATTTTTATCAAGACTTTTTGACCTAATTATTGACTTCATAAAAAAAGAGCCTTTCGGCTCTATTTTTAAACAGACCAGATTAACCAAAACGACCGGTAATATAGGCTTCTGTAAGCTGATGATCCGGTTGGGTAAAGACTTTTTCAGTGGAATTCACTTCAATTAAATCACCCAAATGGAAATATGCGGTACGGTCAGAAACACGCGCTGCTTGTTGCATCGAGTGTGTCACAATCGCAATGGTATATTGCGCTGAAAGTTCAGTGATGAGTTCTTCTACTTTTGCTGTTGCAATCGGATCGAGTGCTGAACAAGGTTCATCCATTAAAATCACTTCAGGACTAACTGCAATGGTTCGCGCAATACAAAGACGTTGCTGCTGACCACCTGAAAGCCCCGTACCCGGTTGGTTCAAACGATCTTTCACTTCATCCCAAAGCCCTGCTTTACGCAGACTATTTTCAACAATTTCTTCCATGTCGTATTTGTCACGCGCCAATCCATGCAGTTTAGGACCATAAGCCACATTGTCAAAAATTGACTTAGGGAATGGATTTGGCTTTTGGAAAACCATACCCACTTGGGCACGAAGTAACACCACATCGAGATTTGGATCATAGATATCTTGATTATCCATGAGCACTTGCCCTGTCACACGACAAGAATCAATCGTGTCATTCATACGGTTGAGCGTACGTAGGAAAGTTGACTTACCACAACCAGACGGTCCAATAAAGGCAATCACTTCATTTTCATAAATGTTCAGATCAATGCCTTTGATCGCTTCAGATTCACCATAGTACACATGCACATCATTGGTACTGATTTTCACATTGGTCGATTTCGCATCTTTTTTCGCGCTAGATTGCGTATCGAATTGTGACACAAACGCAGTATTGGTTTGCTTTTGACTGCCCTGTGCAGAGGTAAATTGTGTTTGTTCTGGATTCACGGACTTATCCTGATCTAAGGAATTCTTTTCAGTTGTAACGACGCTATTCATATAATGCCCTCAATTACCAGCGTACTTCAAATTTCTTACGTAACCAGATCGCTAAACTGTTTAAGCCGATCATGAGAGCAAGAAGTACAATGATTGCTGCTGCGGTACGCCCTTCAAAGAAGTTACGTAGTTCGTTACCTTGCCAAAGGAAAATTTGTACAGGTAATGCAGTGGATTGATCTAAAGGAGTGGCTGGTACACTTGCCACAAAGGCACTCATACCAATCAATAATAATGGAGCAGTTTCACCTAGGGCTTGTGCAACACCAATAATGGCACCGGTTAAAATACCCGGTAATGCCAGTGGCAAGACATGGTGAAATACAGTTTGTAAACGTGATGCACCCAAACCTAAAGCGGCTTGACGAATCGATGGCGGGACAGCTTTTAGTGATGCACGTGTGGTAATAATGACCGTTGGTAGTGTCATCAAACTTAAGACCAAACCACCAACCACAGGTGCCGAAAGCGGCATGTGCATCCAACCAATAAAGATCGCAGCACCAAGTAAACCAAAGACAATCGAAGGAACCGCTGCTAGGTTGTTAATGTTGACTTCGACAACATCCGTAATCCAGTTTTTAGGTGCAAATTCTTCTAAGTAAATTGCGGATGCTACACCGATTGGAATCGAAATAATGATCACGATCAGCATCATGAAGAGTGAACCCATAAACGCCCCTGCTAAACCTGAAGTTGCAGGTGAGCTACGAGAGTCTGGATTTTTAAATATTTCAGTATTAAATGAGTTGGTGATAACACCGTCAGCCTTGAGTTTATCTGCGAGTTGGCGTACTTCTGGGCTCAATTGTTGCTGTTCATCAGGCAAGCTGCGGTCAATATTACCCGCTAACCAGACATCGACATTGGCATCTGCAAGGATTTTCAAATCTTGCTTTTGGCCAATCAATGATGGATCTGCCATAACCATGTCACGTAAGCGATATGCTTCTGAACTGGTATATAAACTGTTGAGATCATCACGTTGAGAGGCAATCGCTGGATCTTTTGCAATGATCCCATTCACAATCAGCGCATCCCAATCCACCATGCCCATTTCAGTTTGCCAAGCAATAAAACGCTCTTGGAACTGTGCAGGAGATTCACCTTCTTTTTGAACCGGTTTCGCTCCTACATTGACGATACTTGGATCAAAAAACACAGGCACCGTCATCGAGCTTTGCCAGAATGCTGGTAAGCCTTTGGCTAAAATACTGCCAAACAATAGCACGACGAACAATAAGCCAGTCACTACTGCACTAAAGCCCAAGACACGGAAGGTATTTTCTTTACGGTGTCTTTTCGCCAATGAGTTTTCAATGATTTTCTTACGTTTTTCACGAAGCTCTGCGGCTGCGTGCGGATCAAAAGTTTGATCCATATTTGATGTATTCGTCGTACTCATTCGTATTGCTCACGGTATTTACGCACAATGTACAGTGCAACAATATTCAGACCTAAAGTAATCACAAACAGTGTTAAACCGAGTGCAAAAGCGACCAATGCTTGAGGACTCGCAAAGTCTGTATCACCTGTTAATTGGTTTACGATGGTAATGGTGACGGTAGACACCGCTTCGAGTGGGTTGATATGCAGTAAAGGACTGTTCCCTGCTGCAAGCACCACAATCATGGTTTCACCAATCGCACGAGATGCAGCCAATAAGAATGCACCGATGATGCCCGGCAATGCAGCTGGAATCACTACTTGGCGAATGGTTTCTGATTTTGTCGCACCCAAACCGAGTGAACCGTCACGAAGCGCGCGAGGCACTTGGGTAATGATGTCGTCAGATAATGATGAAACGAATGGGATAATCATAATCCCCATCACAAAGCCTGCTGTTAAAGCACTGGTTGCATTAATATCGAGTCCGATATATGCACCGAGCTGTTTTGCAAAGGGTCCAATAATCATTAAGGCAAATACACCATAAACGATGGTTGGAATACCTGCGAGAACTTCAATAGCCGGTTTTGCCCAGGCGCGAAAACTTGGCTTGGCATATTCAGCTAAGTAAATGGCAATCATCAAACCAACAGGAACAGCAATCAATAGCGCAATACCACTGACCATGAGTGTGCCCCAAAGGAGTGGCAGCAAACCATAACTACCTTCGGCATTCCCTGATGTACTAAAACCGGGGTTCCATTCAGTGCCTAAGAAGAAATCTAGTGGACTGACAAAACTAAAGAAACGCATGGCTTCACTGAACATCGACATCACAATGCCAACTGTTGTCAGGATTGCGACACCCGAACACAGTGCCAATGCGATATTAATGACTTTTTCGACTTGGTTACGTGCACGATATTTTTCTGCGATGCGGCGTTTAGCCATGACTAAACCAATCAATGCCGCACAAATCACAATGGCCAATTTTGCATATGAGCCAATGTTTTCAATTTTCTTTAATTGTTCTGCTGCTGCAAGTTCATATGCAGCTGGCGTATCACTCACCCCAAAACCAGAAGCAATCGCTTGAACGCGGTCAACCATTACGCTCGTGCTTGCAGGATCTAAACTTAAACGAATATTTTCAGGGACATTATTTAAAATAACATGTTGAAAAATACTCGGTTCAACCAAGTTCCAAACAATCAAGATTAAAAAAGCGGGAATCCCACACCATAAAGCGACCAAAACACCATAGTAGCCCGGTCGTGAATGCAACATTGCTGAGTTATTGCCTTTACCTGCAAGTTTGCGACTTTTGGTCAGTCCAACTTGATAAGCGATTGCAATAATTGCGAGCAACACACCAATAAGTAGCAGATTCATGTAATCTCCACTGTTTTTTCAAAAGCCCTTCTTGAAAAAACTGTTTCTTTGCAAAAAGCCAATGGCAGGTCAATCCTGCCATTGGCTGTTTCAATCCAATTATTTAACTGCTTTACCCGCTTTAAAGTTTGCAAGCACTGCAGCGCGCTCTTTATCAGACATTGAAATTAAGCCTGCTTTTTCTAGCTTAGAACCTTTACCTGATACTTTTTTGCTAAGGAAGAATTCTGTGAACTCTTTTAAGCCTTTAATTGATTTTAAGTGCTCACCCTTTACATAGAAGAACAATGGACGAGATACTGGGTATGAACCATTTAAAATCGTCTTCTCAGAAGGTGCAACGTTATTGACTGTTGCTACACGTAGCTTGTCACGGTTTTGGTCATAGAAGCCTAGACCGAATACACCGACCGCGTTTGGTGAGGTTTTTAAGCGTGCCAATGTTTCTGTATAGTCGCCTGCAATTTCAATCACACGACCATCTTTACGGAAAGTTGAACATGCTTTTTTCTGAGCATCTTTATCTAATTTTGCGAAAGCTTCATAAGTTTCACAGCCAGCATCGACCATTTTTTCTTGGAACACTTCACGTGTACCGTGGTTTGATGCAGGAATAACTAAAGTGATTGCTTCGTTTGGTAATGTTGGGTCGATTTGATTCCAACGTGTGTATGGGTTTGGAACCAATTTACCTTTTGATGGTAGTTCAGCAGCGAGTGCAGCAAATACGTGCTGTGGGCGAAGTTTGAATGCCGCTTTTTTCGCATTTGACGCAAATACGATACCGTCATATCCAACTTTAATTTCTAAGATTTGGTTAACGCCGGCTTTTTTACATGCAGCCAATTCAGTATCTTTAATTTTACGAGATGCGTTTGCAACGTCAATTGTGTTGTCGCCTACACCATTACAGAATTGTTTCAAACCACCTGAAGTACCGCCTGAACCTACGACAGGTGCTTTAAATTGTGGGAATGTATTACCAAACTCTTCTGCAACAATACTTGCATAAGGCAGTACAGTTGAAGAACCAGCAATTTGGATCGTGTCACGAGCTGCATTTGCAGTTGTAGCGACTGTTGCCCCAGTAGTGAGTACCATAGCAAGTGCGATATGATTTAAGCGCATTCTCATCTCTCTTAATTGATGCATTTATTGGAGTACGCCACTTTTGTTTTTAAAGTCTTGTACTTTTTCGATATCTGCATTTTGATTTTAGAGTATGACAGTTAGGTTACATCTTTATGACGCTTTTATGATAATTGATGATTGCACATTGATTTAAATATAATTCTTTATTTTTCAATATGTAATGAAATTTTTCAAAGTATTGGTCTTATTTATTTCTACTTTGTTATTCGTAAGAATTCATGTCCTTGTCATCTTTTGTCTTATTTTCTTTTTTAAATTTCCCCCTCTTTTATAGAATGATGCAGATTTGCATGTTCGATTTTTTATTCACTCATATTCCAATAATTGAAATTTCATTACATTTTTAGTTCGCTCAATATGCAAGTTTACATAAAAACAGAGCCTAAAATGACCAGTAAAGCCATTGCGACATTTAATCCGGACTTGCCTGTGCATATGACTTTTGAAAAACATGACTGGCACTTACTTGCAGAATATTGGTATCCCATTGCACTCGCTCGAGACATTACAGAACAACCTTATGGCACCATGCTTTTAGATATGCCGCTCGTCATCTATAAAATGGGAGAAGAACTGATTGTCGCTAAAGATGCCTGCCCACACCGCGGCGTACCCCTAAGTTTAGGTAAAAATGATGGTCTAGGCGTGGTCTGCCGCTATCATGGTTTACGCTTTGGTGAACATGGTCATTGCAATCGCATCCCTGCACATCCTGAGCACAAAATTTCACCTCGTTTCAACTTGCGTACTTATGCCGCTGTTGAGCGTTATGGACTGATATGGTGTTCGCTCACTGCACCTAAAGATGCTGCGCCAAACATTCCCGTCATGCCGAATTGGGATGAAGCCGAGTTTCAGCAATTGGTGTGCCCAACGGTCGATTTTCAGTGTTTTGCTGGCCGGCAGCTTGAAGGCTTTATTGATGTTGCGCATTTTGCATGGGTACATCCCGATACCTTTGGTGACCCTGAAAATGTAGAAGTACCTGACTATAAAACATTTGAGACTGAAACAGGGTTTAATGCGGATTATTGGAGCAGTGTTGGGCGCTACCCGATTGGTTTAGAACAACGTGGACAAGATGGCTTTCAATGGCTGCGGCATTTTGAAATTCATCTGCCTTTTACTGCAACACTCACCATACATTTTCCAAACGACAGCAAGCAAGTGATTATGAATGTGGCTTCACCGATGACTGCCCGCTCCACCCGTCTATTTGCTCCCATTTGCCGTAATTATGACAAGGACTTACCTGTCGAAGATGCTTACGACTTTAACCTGAAAATATTTGAGGAAGACCGATTAGTCTCTGAATCACAAAAGCCTGAATATTTGCCTTTGGATTTAAGCATCGAAGCGCATTTCCCGGCGGACCGCAGTTCCAGCATGTACCGCAAATTATTGCGTAAAAAAGGTTTTAGTCCATTATTTGCGGCATAACATCAATATCGTATTGCATTCACCTCACCCTAAGCCTCTCCTACAAGGCATAGGTATCTACACAAATCCCAAGTTTTGGGTTAAATTGAAGAGCATGCTCTTCAATTTAATATCTCCCATCTTGATACACGTCTCGTCAGACGATACAACGCCCTCGTAAAGCTTAATATGAATC